>NZ_JBHXJK010000009.1:3374-122299 GCF_042723255.1 Amycolatopsis thailandensis | reverse complement strand
CACCTGATGTCTCGAAAGTGGCTTTCGCGACGCTGGCGCGCGTCGGGTTCGGGTGGTCGTGAGCGCCAGTTGAGGGCGCTGCCGTCAGACGGCGAACACCTGCGAGTCGTCGGCGAAAGCCTTGAACTCCAGGGCGTTGCCCGCCGGGTCGAGCAGGAACATCGTCCACTGTTCCCCGGTCTGGCCTTCGAAGCGGACGTAGGGCTCGATGACGAACGAGGTGTCCGCCGCGCGCAACCGGTCGGCCAGCTTCCGGAACTCCGGAACGCTGAGGATCAAGCCGAAGTGAGGGACGGGCACGTCGTGTCCGTCGACGGGGTTGTGGATCTGCCGCGGCCGCTCGCCGGCGAGATGCGTGACGAACTGGTGGCCGTGGAGGTTCCAGTCGATCCACTTGTCGGAGCTGCGGCCCTGTTCGAGGCCGAGGACTTCGCCGTAGAAGGTGCGCGCGGCGGCCAGGTCGTCGACAGGCATGGCGAGGTGGAAGCGGGGGATGGGGGAGTCGAGAACGGTCATGACCAGGGGATCCCTTCCGGTGGGCGAGCACTTTGTCCTAATGTTAACATTAGGACAAAGTCAGACTGAGGGCCTCGTCGCTACGATCGGCGTTCCAGTGGGGAGGAAGACGATGAGCGAACCCGGCAGGGTGGTGCCGGCGCGGCGTCGCGGGCTGGCGGACGAGGTCGCCGACAGGGTCCGGGACGCCATCTTCGGTGGCGCCTATCCGCCCGGCGCGCAGTTGCGCGAGGTCGAGCTCTCGGCCGCGCTCGGCGTCAGCCGTGGCCCGGTGCGTGAAGCGCTGCTCAAGCTGGAGCGCGAGGGCTTGGTCCGCAGCGAATGGCATCGCGGCGCGATCGTCACCACGCTGTCCGATGTGGACGTCGCCGAGCTCGACAGCCTCAGGTCGGCGCTGGAACAGCTGGCGGTTCAACTGGTGGTCGCGAAGGCGTCGGGGGCGGACCTGGCCGTGATCGACGAGGTCGTCGAGAGGATGGGTCGGGCGCGCGACGAGCACGAGATGGTCCGCTGCGACATCGACTTCCACGACGCGGTCTACGCGGCTTCCGGTCATCGGCGGCTCGTCGAGGCGTGGCAGGCCATTCGATCTCAGGTGTACCTGTTCCTGCTGACCCGGATCGGCGTGAACTCCGAGGGGTACCTCGCGAGCATTCCGGAGGAACACCGGCGGCTGGCGTCGGCTCTCCGGGAGCGCGACGGCGAAAAGGCGCTCGAACTCTTCGCCACGCATCGTGGGCAAGCCCTCGACGTGCTCACCGGGAAGTGAACATGCTCAACATTCGCTTGAACGACCTTGCGCTCGAGGCGCTCGGTCCGCTGGGACCCCTCGCCGCGACGCCGTCGGATCGGCTGGCGCCGGGTTTCCGGGAAATCATCGCCGACGGGGTCGTGCTGACCGGTGAGGTCATCACGCTCGGCGAGATCCCCACCTGGGCCGGACGGCCTCCGGGAAGGCAGGCCGATCTGACCGGCTGGGAATGTTTCGTCAGCAGCTTCCATCTCGAAGATCTTCTGCCGGTCGTGGCGGGAAGCCTGCCTGACGGCGAGCCGGTGATCTCCGAGGAGGACCAGGTCCTGATGCTGCGTCACGGCCTCGGGTTCGCGCTCGAAATCGCCAAGGCGGCGCCGGTCCCAGTCCGCTGCATCGTCGCCACCAACAGCACGAACGGCACGTTCCGGTTCCATCGCGCGCGGCCGGGGGAGTCCTGGCTCCAAGCGGACCTCGACTCCTACCGTCTGGACAAGTCGATCGTCGTCGATCGTGGCCCCGCGACCCTGGGCGGAACCCCCTGGTGAGCGGTACGGTGCTGATCCACTGGCAATGCGGCTGACGGGGTAATCGCCAACCTGCGGTCCGACCGGGACGAATTGGTGCCCAGGGTCTTGACGGCAAGGTGGACCAAGGCTTAACTCAAGCCCTGAAATAAGGCGTGTCCCGGGTCACAGGCTCCGGGCGCGGCTTGGCCACTCACCCCGAGGACCATCGATGCGAATCGGAAAGATCGCTCCCGCGCTCGTCCTGGCGCTGGCGGCCGCCGCCACGACGGCGTGCGGCGGCGGCGACACGTCGTCCAGTGCTCCCAAGGAGCTCGTGTACTGGGCGTCCAACCAGGGCACCAGTCTCGACAACGACAAAGCCGTCCTGCAGCCCGAACTCGACAAGTTCGAGAAGGCCTCCGGGATCAAGGTCAAGCTCGAGGTCGTCCCGTGGACGGATCTGCTCAACCGGATCCTCGCGGCCACCACCTCCGGCAAGGGGCCGGACGTGCTCAACATCGGCAACACCTGGTCGGCCTCGTTGCAGGCGACCGGGGCGTTCCTGCCGTTCGACGACGCCGCGCTGGAGAAGGTCGGCGGCAAGTCGCGGTTCCTCGGCCCGTCGCTGGCGGCCACCGGCGCGAGCGGGCAGCCGCCGGTCGGCGTACCGCTCTACGGCCAGGCGTACGGCCTGTACTACAACAAGAAGCTCTTCTCGGAGGCCGGCATCACCAAGCCGCCCGCCACCTGGGAGGAGCTCGTCGAGGACGGCAAGAAGCTCACCAAGCCCGACAAGGGCCAGTGGGGGCTTTCGCTCCAAGCGGGCCAGGTCACCGAGAACAGCCATCACGCGGCGATCCTCGGCGCCCAGCAGGGCGCGCAGTTCTTCACTCCCGAAGGCAAGCCGCAGCTGGCATCGGATCCCTCGGTCGCGGCCGTGCAGCAGTTCGTCGACCTGATGCAGAAGGACAAGATCGTCAACCCGGCCAACGCCGAGTACGCCGACACCGCCAAGTCGCTCAAGGACCTGTCCGACGGCAAGGCGGCGATGTTCATGAACCAGGCATCCGCGGGTTCGTTCAAGAACATCGGGATGGACATGGCCAACCTCGGTGTCGCGCCGATCCCGCTGCCCGCCACCGCGCCGCCCGGCGGCCGGAAGGTCAGCAGCTTCGTCGCGGGCATCAACATGTCGGTCTTCAAGGGCACCAAGAACCCCGACGCCGCACTGGACTTCGTGAAGTTCATGGTCTCGGCGCCGGAACAGGCGCTGCTCAACAAGACCTACGGTTCGCTGCCGACCGTCCAGGACGCCTACAGCGACGCTGCGTTCCAGACCGAGGACGTCAAGGTCTTCCAGAACGTGCTCGCGAATTCGGCCGAGCCGATGCCGCAGGTCCCGCAGGAATCGCAGTTCGAGACGCTGATCGGCACCGCGATGAAGGGGATGTTCGCCGACGTCGCCGCGGGCAAGCCCGTCGACGGCGCCAAGATCCGCGACCAGCTGACCCAGGCGGACCAGCAGATCGCGGCCGGTAGTTGATGCCGACCGCCCTCGACGACGCCCCGGCCGTGAAAGCGGCCGGGGCGCCCGGATCCCGGCGTGTCCGGCGCGGGCGGCGCCGGGTCGCGCTGCCGTATCTGCTCCTGCTCCCCGCGATCCTGCTCGAACTGCTCGTCCACCTGATCCCGATGATCGCCGGGCTCGTGATGAGCTTCTTCAAGCTGACGCAGTTCTACATCCGCGACTTCTCGTCCGCCCCGGCAGCCGGACTGGACAACTACAAGTTCGTCCTGGATTTCAACGCCGCGGCGGGAAAATCACTGCTCGGCTCCTTCTGGATCAGCGTCCTCTACACCGTCCTGTCGGTCGGGTTCTGCTGGCTCTTCGGCACCTCCGCCGCCGTGCTGATGCAGAAGAACTTCCGGGGGCGGGGCCTGCTCCGGACGCTGTTCCTGGTGCCGTACGCACTGCCGATGTACGCCGCGGTGATCACCTGGTCGTTCATGTTCCAGAAGGACACCGGCCTGGTGAACAGCCTGCTGGGCACCGATTCCTTCTGGCTCATCGGGGACAACAGCTTCTGGTCGCTGGTGGTCGTCTCGGTCTGGCGAAACTGGCCGTTCGCGTTCCTGATCGTGATGGCAGGCCTGCAGAACATCCCTGGCGAACTGTACGAGGCGGCGGCGATCGACGGCGCGGGCTGGTGGCGGCAGTTCCAGGCGATCACCCAGCCGATGCTGCGCCCGGTCAACCAGGTCCTGCTGCTGGTGCTGTTCCTGTGGACCTTCAACGACTTCAACACGCCGTACGTCCTTTTCGGAGCGTCCGCGCCGAAGGAGGCGTCGCTGATCTCGATCCACATCTACCAGAGTTCCTTCGTGACCTGGAACTTCGGCCTCGGCTCCGCGATGTCGGTGCTGTTGCTGCTGTTCCTCCTGATCGTCAGCACCGTCTACCTGGGACTGACCGCGCGGAGGAGGAACGCCGTTGTCTGAGCCAAGCTGGGTCCCGTGGGCCCGCCGATTCGTCCTCGGCTTCCTCGCCCTGTTCACCCTGATCCCGCTGTACGCGATGGTTTCGTCGTCGCTGAAGCCGCTCGGGGACGTGCAGGGCAAATGGGAGTGGATCCCGTCGACGCTGACCATCCAGCCGTTCTTCGACATCTGGGAGACCATCCCGCTCGCCGACTACTTCGTGAACAGCCTGGTCATCTCGGGTTCGGCGGCGATCCTCTCGGTGGTGATCGCGATCTTCGCGGCGTACGCGCTGAGCCGGTTCCGCTTCCGGGGCAAGAACTTCTTCAAGATGACCGTGCTCTCCACCCAGATGTTTCCCGGCATCCTGTTCCTGCTGCCGTTGTTCCTCATCTTCGTCAACATCGGCAACACCACCGGCATCGTCCTGTACGGCTCCCGGCTCGGGCTGATCATCACCTACCTGACCTTCTCACTGCCGTTCGCCATCTGGATGCTCGCCGGCTACATCGACTCGATCCCCAAGGAACTCGACGAGGCCGCGATGGTCGACGGAACCGGGCCGCTCGGCGCGTTGATCCGGGTGGTCATCCCGGCGGCCATGCCGGGCATCGTCGCCGTCGGCATCTACTCGTTCATGACGGCCTGGGGCGAGGTCCTGTTCGCGTCGGTGATGACCGACTCGGGCACGCGGACCCTCGCCGTCGGTCTCCAGGAGTACTCCACCCAGGTCCAGGTGTACTGGAACCAGGTCATGGCCGCCTCCCTGATCGTCTCCGTTCCGGTCGTCGCCGGATTCCTGCTGCTCCAGCGCTACCTCGTCGCCGGACTCACCGCCGGTGCCGTGAAATGACCCGCCCGTCGCTCCGTACAGAGAGGTCCGCCTTGAATCTGCACCTGCCCGCCGATTTCCTGTGGGGTGCGGCCACCGCCGCGTACCAGGTCGAAGGCGCCGTCGACGCCGACGGCCGGCTCCCGTCCATCTGGGACGACTTCGTCCGGGTCCCGGGTGCCGTCCTGAACGGCGACACCGCCGACGTGGCGTGCGATCACTACCGGCGCTGGCCGGAGGATCTCGCCATCATGAAGCAGCTGGGTCTGGACGCTTACCGTTTTTCGGTGGCTTGGCCGCGGGTGATCCCGACCGGCCGCGGCGAGGTCAACGCCGCGGGTCTCGGCTTCTACGACCGGCTTGTCGACGCGTTGCTCGAAGCCGGGATCCGCCCGTTCGCCACGCTTTTCCACTGGGATCTGCCCTCGGCGCTGAAGGGCGGCTGGCCCGAGCGCGACACGGCTTACGCCTACGCCGACTACGCCGCCGTCGTCGCGGCTCGGCTGGGGGATCGGGTCAAGGACTGGAACACCGTCAACGAGCCGTTGTGCTCGGCGTGGCTCGGCTACCTCGAAGGCCGTTTCGCTCCCGGGGTCAAGGACCTCAAGCAGGCGATCCACGCGTCACACCACCTCCTGCTCGCGCACGGACTCGGCGTGCAGGCGATCACCGCGAACGCCGCCGAGCCCGCCAACGTCGGCCTGGTGGTCAACCTCAGCGGGATCGAGCCAGCGTCGGACGCGGTCGAGGACGTCGAAGCGGCGGCCCGGATGGACGGGCACGTCAACCGCTGGTGGCTCGACCCGTCGAACGGTCGTGGCTATCCGGCGGACATGATCGAGGTCTACGGCGTCGAACCACCCGTGATCGGGGACGACCTCGAGGTGATCTCGGCCCCGGTCGGCTTCCACGGGCTGAACTACTACTTCCGGCAGATCGTCGAGGACGAGCCGAACGGCCCCGTGCCCCGTGCCCGGCAGGTGCCGGTCGAGGGGGCGGCCACGACCGCGATGGGCTGGGAGATCCACGGCCAGGGGCTCGCGGACCTGATCCACCGCCTCTCCAACGAGTACGGCGCAAGGGCCATCTACGTCACGGAGAGCGGGGCCGCCTTCGACGACAAAGTCGCCGAGGACGGTTCGATCGACGACGCCGACCGCATCGCCTACCTGGAGGAACACCTGGGCGCGGTGGCCAGTGCCGCCGAAGCGGGTGCCCCGGTGAAGGGCTACTTCGCCTGGTCGCTGCTCGACAACTTCGAATGGGACAGCGGGCTGAGCAAGCGGTTCGGGCTCGTGCGGGTCGACTACGACACGCAGGTCCGGACGGTCAAGGCGAGTGGTCACCGGTACGCGGAGATCATCGCGGAGCACCGGAACCGCTAGGAGCACAGCGGCCCATGACGCACTTCAAAGTGCCTTTTGTAAGCACTCTCTTACTCACTCATGATGGTGTTACGCACTAATAGTGAGGTGATGAAGATGGGTGAGCAGCCACCCCGACCCAGGGAGCCGCGGGTCGCCATCGAGGTGTGGTCCGACTTGGGCTGCCCGTGGTGCTATCTCGGGAAGCATCGGCTCCAGACCGCGATCGCGCGGCGTCCCGACGCGGACCGGTTCGAGATCGTGATGCGGGCGTTCGAGTTGGACCCGGGCGCCCCACGCGAGCCGGAAGCGAACGAAAAGAGCTTCCTTCGTGCTCACGGCGGCGCCGCCGTCGACGTCCTCCGGGCCGAGCGCCGGATGCAGGCCCTGGCACGCCAAGAAGGGCTCGAGTATTCGCTGAACCGTATGAACGCCAACACCTCCGACTTGCACCGCGTGGTCCGGTACGCCAACGACCAGCGCCGCGGGTTCGAGTTCTTCTCCACCGTCCAGGACGGCTTCTTCGCCGGCACCCTCGACCCTCACGACCCGGACACCCTCGCAGGTGTCGCGGCGGCGATCGGACTGGACGGGCGGCGGGTCCGCGAAATCCTCGCGAACAGTGAGTACGCCGACCGAGTGCGCGCCGATCGCCGTGAGGGTTTGGAGCTGGGCGCGGCCGGCGTTCCGTTCGTCGTCTTCGATCGGCTGGTAGCCGCCCCGGGTGCCCAAAAGATCCCTGTCTACAGCCGACTTCTGGAGCGGGTGGCCGGGCCCGTGCCGGGCGAGCGTGTCTCCTGAGCCGTCTTGCCCCGGCCGACCCCGGTCAGTTCGCTGGCGGCCCGGTTGCCGGCGATCTCGCCGTGGTGGGCGGCGGCCCAGCCCACCATCGCCGTTACCGCGTCCAGCAGTGACCGCCCCAGATCCGTCAGCTCGTACTCCACTCGCGGCGGGACCTCGGCGTACGCGGTCCGCGTGATCAGTCCATCCCGCTCGAGATGCTTGAGGGTCTGGGTCAGCATCCGTTGCGAAATTCCCGCGATGCTCGCCTGTAAATCGGAGTAGCGCAGCGAGCCGGCGCTCAGGGTGCTGACGACCAGCACCGTCCATTTGTCACCGATGCGATCGAGTACCTCGCGGATGAAGGTGCTGTCCTCCGGCCACGCCTGGCATGGACCACTGATCCGTCGCGCTGACGCCATCCCGCTCGCCTCCCATCCGGTGTGCAACCGCACTACCAGTATGTAACACCCGGTCGGCGACCACACGCCACTGTCGAAAGGGAAACCAAGCCATGTCGTACCTGCTTCACCTCGATTCCTCGGCGCTCGGCGAGGCCTCGGTTTCGCGCCAGGTCGCACAGTCCTTCCTCGAAGGCTGGCACGGCGAGGTCGTCCACCGCGACCTCGCCGCGGCGCCCGTGCCCCACCTCAGCGCCGCCGGTATCACCGCCCGCGTCACCGATCCCGCCCGGCACACCGACGAGCAAGCCGCCGCGGCCGCGTTGCAGGACGAACTCATCGAGGAGTTCCTCGGCGCCAGTGCCTACCTGTTCACGGTGCCGATGTACAACCTGTCGATGCCTTCGGTCTTCAAGGCCTGGCTCGACCAGGTCATGGTCTACGGCCGCACCTTCAAGCCGTCCCCGGCCGCCGGACGTCCGGCGGTGCTGATCTCCTCCCGAGGCGGCAGCTACGGGCCCGGCGCGCCCAACCACGGCCTCGACTACGTCGTGCCCACCACCGAGGCGGTGCTCGGGCACGAGAGTCAGCTGGGACTCGAGGTCGCCACCGTGATCCCCGAGATGACCATGGCTCCCCACACGCCGTCCCTGGCGGAGTTCCTCCCGATGCACAAGGCATCCATGTCCGATTCCCACGACCGTGCTCGTGAACTCGCCGCGAGGATCGCCACCGCGACCGCCGCTTGAATCCCCGGCGGTCGCCGCGGCGCGCTGATGGTTCGTGTGCGCGGATGGACCGAGGGGCCCGGATTCGTCGCGCGGTACGAACGGACGTCTGAGGAAACCTCCTAGGGTCGCCATGAACGAGGCGATCCAAGGAGGCGAAGCATGCGGACACTCTTGCGTGGCGGTCGTGTCATCGATCCGGCGACGGGGTTCGACGGCACGGCCGACGTGCTGGTATCCGACGGCGTGATCACCGCCGTCGAAGCGGGTTTGACCGCGGAGCCCGGTGATGTGGAAATCGACGTCACCGGGCTCGTGGTCGGACCGGGCTTCATCGACCTGCACAGCCACGTGCACACCATCGCGGGCCAGCGGCTCCAGGCGATGGACGGGGTGACGACCGCGCTCGACCTCGAAGCCGGGCTGATGCCGATCGAGCGGGCCTACGCCGAGGCCGCCGCGGCGGGGCGTCCGCTGCACTACGGGTTCTCCGCGTCCTGGGGCGCCGCGCGGGCGCAGGTGCTCGCCGGGATCGAACCGGACGCGAACATCGACAGCGGTCTCGCGGTGCTCGGGAACCCGGTCTGGCAAAGGTCTTCGTCGCCGAAGGAACTCGCAGCCTGGTTGTCCCTTGTGGACGGTGAGCTGGCCGCGGGCGCGCTCGGCGTCGGGGTCCTCCTCGGCTACGCGCCCGACACCGACCCCGGCGAGTTCCTCGCGCTGGCCCGCCTCGCGAAGGAGGCCGGGGCGCCGACCTACACCCACGTCCGCGAACTGGTCGAGGTGAACCCGGAGACGCCGATCGACGGTTCGGCGGAGATCGCGATCGTCGCGGCCGAGACCGGCGCCGCGATGCACCACTGCCATGTGAACAGCACGTCCGGTCAGCAGATCGAGCGGGTGCTCGCGGCGCTCGAAGCGGGCCGCTCGGCCGGATCCAGGGTGACCGTCGAGGCCTACCCGTACGGTGCGGGCAGTACCGCGATCGGCGCGGCGTTCCTCTCACCCGAACGCCTGAAGATGAAGGGGCTCTCGCCGTCCAGCGTGATCATGCTGGAGTCGGGGGAGCGCATCGCCGACGAAGGCCGCCTCCTCCAGGTTCGCGCCGAAGACCAGGGCGCGCCGTGCATCCTGGAGTTCCTCGACGAAAGTGACCCGCACGACCTCGGCCTGCTACGCCAGGCGCTCGCGTTCCCGGATGCCATCGTCGCCAGCGACGCGCTGCCCGTCTACTGGAAGAACGGGACCAGCGAGAGCACCGAATGGCCGCTGCCGCCCGGCGGTGCGACGCATCCGCGCACGGCCGGCACGTACGCCAAGACGTTGCGCCTGATGGTGCGCGAGAGCAAGGCCTGGACCTGGCTGGAAGCGTTCCGGCGCTGTTCGTACCTGCCGGCGCGCGTGCTCGACGAGGTCGCTCCCGGGGCCCTGGCCAAGGGACGGCTCGACGTGGGAGCCGACGCCGACATCGTCGTCCTCGATCCGCACACCATCACCGACGCGGCGACCTACTTCGACTCGACCAGGCCTTCGGTCGGCGTCCGGCACCTGTTCGTCGCGGGCGTCCCGGTCGTCACCGACGGGAACCTGCGCACCGACGCCTTCCCCGGCAAGCCGCTGCGGGGTGAACCGCGATGAGCGAACTGCTGGACGACATCGAGACGCTCGTCCGCTGCGAGTCCCCGTCCTCGGACCACGAGGCGGTGTCCCGCAGCGCCGAAGTGGTGGCGGAAGTGGGCCGGAGACTGCTCGGCGTGGAGCCGGAACGGATCGTCGTCGACGGGGTCACACATCTGCGCTGGCGATTCGGCGACGGACCGCCGCGGGTGCTGCTCCTCGGACACCACGACACGGTGTGGCCGCACGGTTCGCTGGAGACTCATCCGTTCTCCGTGCGGGACGGTGTGCTGCGTGGCCCGGGCTGTTTCGACATGAAGGCCGGGGTCGTCATGGCCTTGCACGCTGCCGCGACCGTGCCCGACCGCGACGGACTGTCCATTCTGGTCACCGGTGACGAGGAGGTCGGCTCACCGTCGTCCCGCGCCCTGATCGAGGAATCGGCGGCGGGCTGCGACGCGGCGTTCGTGCTGGAGGCGTCGGCCGACGGTGGCGCGCTGAAATGCCGTCGCAAAGGCGTTTCCCACTACCGGGTCGAGGTCGTCGGCCGCGCCGCGCACGCCGGGCTCGAACCGGAGAAGGGGATCAACGCGGGGATCGAGATCGCCCACCAGATCCTCGCGATCGCCGCGATCGCCGATCCGGAGGCCGGGACCAGCGTGACACCCACCGTCGTCTCGGCGGGAACGACGGTCAACACCGTTCCCGCCGCCGCGAGCGTGGCCGTCGACGTCCGGGTGTGGAACGAGGCCGAGCAACTCCGGGTCGACCGGGCCATGCGTGACCTCCGGCCGGTACTGGAGGACGCGGAGGTCCGCGTGACCGGCGGGATCAACCGGCCGCCGCTCGAAGAAGGTTCGTCGGCGGGATTGTTCGAGCTGGCCCGGGAACTGTCGGGCGAACTCGGTCTCGGTGAACTCGCTTCCGCGTCGGTCGGTGGCGCTTCGGACGGGAATTACACCGCGGGGATGGGAATTCCCACGCTGGACGGCCTCGGCGCCGTCGGCGGCGGGGCGCACGCGGATCACGAACACGTCGTCGTCGCGGAATTGCCCCGGCGCACCGCTTTGCTGGCCACACTCGTGGAAAACGTGCTCGCGAAGCGGGGTCCGTCCGGCGCGACGAATAGCGCGGGCGAATCTGGTGTGGCACGACGGTGACTCGGCCACCGAGCCGGGAAAGGATTGTCCCGTGACGAATCTTGCGACGAATACCGAGAGCCTGGTGCCGGTGGAGGTGCGCGACGAGGCCGTCGCCGCCGCGCGCGCCGCGGCCGCGGCTTCGGGCGTCGAAATCCGCGAACTCACCGAAATCGCCGATCTGGCCGCGGTGGTCGGCCTGTTCGACTCGATCTGGCAGTCCGCCCCGGGCTCCCGGCCGGTGAGCACGGAGCTGCTCCGTGCCATGTCCACCGCCGGGAACTACGTCGCGGGCGCGTTCGAGCACGGCGAACTGCTGGGGGCCTGTTTCGGTTTCTTCGGGAATCCGGGGAAAGGGAGCCTGCACAGTCATATCGCCGGGGTCGCCCACGCCGGCGCGGGACGGGGGATCGGGCACGCGCTCAAACTGCACCAGCGCGGCTGGGCGCTGCTCCAGGACGTCTCGGTGATCACCTGGACCTTCGATCCGCTGGTGCGCCGCAACGCCTATTTCAACCTGGGGAAACTCGGCGCACGCCCGATCGGGTACCTGCCCGATTTCTACGGTCCCATGGAGGACGGCATCAACGGTTCGGGTGACACCGACCGGCTGATGGTCGGCTGGGACCTGACGAGCCCGGACGTCCGCTCCGCGGCGTTCGGCGAACCCGTCCTGATCGACGCGGGGGCGCTGGGCGCGGCGAAGGCGCTGTCGGTCGACTCCGACGGCGGTCCGAGCATCGGATCCGCCGACACCCCGACGGTGCTCGTCGCCGTCCCGTCCGACATCGAACGGTTACGCCGCACCGATCCCGGTCGCGGCAACGCGTGGCGCGTCGCCCTGCGCGAAGTCCTCGGCGGACTGATGGCGGACAACGCCCGGGTCGCCGGTTTCGATCGTGCCGGCTGGTACGTGATCTCGAAGGAGCAGTCGTGAAACTCAGCGGTGTGGAACTGCGCCGGGTCCGGATGCCGCTCGTGGCCCCGTTCCGGACGTCGTTCGGGACTCAGTCCGAACGGGAACTGCTGCTCGTCCGCGCGGTGACCCCGGCGGGCGAAGGCTGGGGCGAGTGCGTCACGATGGCGGCGCCGGTCTACTCGTCGGAATACAACGACGCCGCCGAACACGTGCTGCGGAACCATCTGATCCCGGCCCTGCTGGCCGCCGACGACGTGACCGCGTACAAGGTGACGCCGTTGCTGGCGAAGTTCAAGGGCCACCGGATGGCGAAGGGCGCGCTGGAGATGGCGATTCTCGACGCCGAGCTCCGGGCGCACGAACGGTCCTTCGCGGCGGAGCTGGGATCCACTCGCGACACAGTGGCCTGCGGTGTCTCGGTCGGGATCATGGACTCGATCCCGCAGCTGCTCGACGTCGTCGGCGGGTACCTCGACGAGGGCTACGTCCGCATCAAGCTGAAGATCGAACCCGGCTGGGACGTCGAGCCGGTACGGCAGGTGCGGGAGCGCTTCGGTGACGACGTGCTGTTGCAGGTCGACGCGAACACCGCGTACACCCTGGGCGACGCGCCGCTGCTGTCCCGGCTCGACCCGTTCGATCTCCTGCTGATCGAGCAGCCGCTCGAAGAGGAGGACGTGCTCGGCCACGCCGAACTGGCCAAGCGGATCCGGACGCCGATCTGCCTCGACGAGTCGATCGTCTCCGCCAAGGCCGCGGCGGACGCGATCAAGCTGGGCGCCTGCCAGATCGTCAACATCAAGCCGGGCCGGGTCGGCGGCTACCTCGAAGCCCGCCGGGTGCACGACGTCTGCGCGGCGCACGGGGTCGCGGTGTGGTGCGGCGGCATGATCGAGACCGGGCTGGGCCGGGCGGCCAACGTCGCGCTGGCGTCGCTTCCCGGCTTCACACTGCCGGGTGACACCTCGGCGTCCGGCCGGTTTTACCGCACGGACATCACCGAGCCGTTCGTGCTGGACGCGGGGCACCTGCCGGTGCCGACCGGGCCGGGCCTCGGCGTGACCCCGATTCCCGACCTCCTGGACGAGTTCACCACCGAGAAAGCGTGGATCGGTTCGTAGCGAACTACGAATTCCGGGGTTAGATTTGGTCGAAACGAACCAATCGGTTCGGTGAGACCGGGTTTAACTTCGGGGGGTGCTGACACCGGTGCCCAGCAAGCCGCACACGAGCTTGGGGCGCGTCCTCGAAGACCTCGGGGACGTGCTCCTGGAGCCGGTCGCGGTCGGCCGGACCACCCGCAAGCAGCTCGGCGGGGTGGTCATCCACGATCCGCACGACGAATCCGACATCCCTGGCGGAGCCGTCGTGCTCGGCGTCGGGGTGCGGGAGCAGGACGAGGTCGTCCGCCTCTTGCGCGACGTGGGCGCGAGGGGCGCGGCGGCGCTCGTCGTCCGCTCTCCCGTCACCCCGACGCCGGAACTCCGGCGCGCCGCGGATTCGTCCGGGGTCGCCCTGCTCGGGCTCGCGCGAGGCGCGTCCTGGGCCCAGCTCGCCGCCATGCTCAGGACCCTGCTCGCCGAGGGCGACGTCGGCGAGGTCTCGCCGCAGACGCTCGGCGGCATGCCGTCGGGTGACCTTTTCGCGCTGGCCAACGCGATCGCCGCGCTCCTGGACGCCCCGGTGACCATCGAGGATCGGAACTCACGTGTCCTCGCCTTCTCCGGACGCCAGGACGAGGCCGACCCTTCCCGGGTCGAGACCATCCTCGGCAGGCAGGTGCCGGAGCGGTTCACCCGCGGTCTGGAACAGGACGGCGTCTTCGAACGGCTGTACCGCGACCACACGCCCGTCTACGTCGACCCGCAGCGATACGAAGACATCGAGATCGTCCTTCCCCGGGTGGCGCTCGCCGTCCGGGCAGGCGACGAGATACTCGGCTCGATCTGGGCGGCGGTCCGGGAACCGCTCAGCGACGAGCGGACCCAGGCGCTGATCGACGCCACCAAACTCGTCGCGCTGCACCTGCTCCGGCTTCGCGCGGGCGCGGACGTCGAACGACGGCTGCGCGCGGACCTGGTGAGCACGGCGCTCGAAGGCGGTTCCGGGGCGCCGGAGGCCATCGCCCGGCTCGGCCTGCTCGGCCAGCCGTCGATCGTGCTCGCCATGGGACTGCTCGGCGCGCCCGCGCTGGAGGACGACCTCCGGCTGGTCGCGGATCGCCAGCGGGTCGCCGACGCGCTCGCCATGCACCTCAGCGCCGTACAGCCGCGCTCGGCCGTCGCTCTCGTCGGCGACGTCGCCTACGGCATCGTCCCGATGCCGGGCAGCCACGACGACTGCCAGGAGCGTTCGGTGCGGGTCGCGTCGACCTTCCTGGAGCGCACCGGGCGACGGGCGGCCGCCGCGATCGGCATCGGCCCGCTCGCGCTCGACGGCTCCGGCCTGCGTGCCTCACGTGACGGCGCGGACCGGGCGCTGCGCGTGCTGCTCACCAACGCCGGCGCGAAACGGGTCGCGACCGCCGACGACGTCCACGTCGACGCGCTCATGCTGGAACTGGCCGACCTCGCCGCGGCCAGGGGAGACGTCGCGACAGGACCTGTCGCGCGGTTGCTCGCCTACGACGCCCAGCACCAGTCACAACTGGTGCACACCCTCCGGTGCTGGCTGGACGCCTTCGGTGACATCGGTGCCGCGTCCGCCGCCGCCTACGTCCATCCGAACACGTTCCGCTATCGCTTGCGGCGCCTCGCGGAAGTCGGGGAAATCGACCTCGACGACGCGGGCGAGCGGTTCGCCGCGATGGTGCAACTACGGCTATTGCCCCGCGACGCGCGGACAGGGCCACCGGGCGCCGAAGACTGACGTTGGTCTCCCGGCCCGAAACGGCGCCGGATGTTCGTGAAATCGCACGAACTCCGTCCGCCGAGTGCGTTTCAGAATGAGTGATCGGCGCCACCCTCGCCGTTCTCCTTCTCTCCCAACGTTTCCGCGGAGGCGCCATGACGGCAGTGGTCAATGAGGACACCTGGACAGCGCGGCGGATCAACCGGACGGCGCTCATCACCATGGTGGTGATGGTCTTCGCCTGGGCGGTCGACTACATCGACCGGTTCTCCATCGGGATGGCGCTGCCGATGATCGGCGCCGAGTTCGACCTCAGCAAGACCCAGCAGGGCTGGCTCGTGACCGTGTTCGCGCTGGTCTACATGGTCTGCCAGATCCCGGCGGGATTCCTCGCCGACCGGTACGGTTCGCGGGGGCCGATGCTGGTGACGTTGCTGGCCTGGTCGGCGTTCACCGCGATGACCGGGATGGCGGGCACCTTCGGCATGCTGTTGGTCGTCCGCGGCCTTTTCGGCGTGTGCCAAGGTCTTTTCCCGGCGGCCTCGTTCAAGGCGATCGCCGAACGGACCACTCCCGGCAACCGGGCGACGGTGACCGGCGTGATGCTGTCCGCCGGCGGGATCGGCGCGGGACTCGCGCCGCTGATCGTCGGCCCGCTGCTGATGGCCCTCGGCTGGCGGCACACCTTCTTCTGGATGGCCGGGATCGGCGCGATCATCGGCGTGGTCGTCTGGACGCTGTTGCCCAAGCCGCTGCCGAAGTCGTTGAGCAGTCTTCCCCGCACCGAGGCGAGCACGCCCGAAGTGTCGCGCAAACAGGTGCTGAAGTCCTTTGTGGTCTGGAAGTTCACACTGTTGTTCTGCGCCACCAACATGCTGAACTACGGCCTGATCACCTGGGTGCCCAGCTATCTGCTCGAAGCGCGGGGCTTGACGCTGAATCAGACCGGGGTCCTCGCGGCCATCCCGATGCTGGTCAGCATCGGCACGACGATCCTCGGCGGCTGGCTGTTCGACAAGTACTTCCACGACCACGGCCGCTGGTATCTCGGTTCGATCGCGCTGGTGACCGTGGCTTTGCTGACACTGATGGTGAACGCGGACAGCACGGCGGAATTCACCCTCTACGAGACGCTCGCGCTCGCGGTGTTCGGCATGGCGACGATGGCCGTCTTCGGTCTGCCGCTGCGGGTTCTGCCCACGGCCGTCACCGGAATCGGCATGGGAGTGATGAACTTCGGCGGCCAGGTGGCCGGCGCGGTCGCTCCGGTGGCGATGGGCTGGCTCGCCGACGCCTTCTCATACACCGCGGCGTTCGGTTTCCTCATCGGCACCACGTTCCTCACCGCGGTGATGGCGTTCTGGGTGCCGCAGAATCCGGCGCAGTTCACCTTCTCCCCGGCGAGTCCCAGGGGCTGAAGGGGCCCTTCACCGCGTCAGATGCGACGAAAGCGTCCTTCGCCGCGTCGCATGCGGTGAAGGGCCCCTTCAGTCCACCCAAAGCAGACAGGAGTTCCATGACCACCGCGTCCCAAGTCATCGAAACGATCAACGCCCGAGCCAAGGAGGTCGGCGTCCGGGTCCGGCTGCACGCGGCCGAAATCGACGGCGCCCGTCGGATCGGGATCGACGAGAACGCGCCCGTCGTCACGGCGTCGGTCTTCAAGGTCCCGATCGCGCTGGAGCTGGCGAGGCAGGGCGCCGAGGGTGAGCTCGACCTCGGCGAGCCGGTCACCGTCCCGCCCGGGCACCCCACGCCGAGCCCGTACGGCCTGGCCACCTTCCGGCACGAGATCACGATGTCCTGGTACGACCTCGCGATCCTGATGATCGGGATCAGCGACAACGTGGCCACCGACCTGATCCTCGCCCGTGTCGGGAAGGAACCGACGGCCAAGACGTTGCGGCGCCTCGGTTTCGAGCACACCACCGTCCCGCAGGACTGCCGCGAGGTGCTCGACAGCATCGGCGAGGACCTCGGGATCTCCTACGAGGACGATGAGAAAGCGCTGTCCGAGCTGTCGATCGAGCGGATACACGCGTTGCGCGCGTTGCAACCGGCGCACACCTGCGCCACGACGGCCGAGGAGATCACCCGGCTGCTCGGGCTGATCTGGCGGGACGAGGCCGCGTCGCAGTCCGCGTGCGCCGACGTCCGGCGCTGGCTCGACCTCCAGGTGTGGCCGCACCGGCTGCGATCCGGGTTCCCGGACGACGGGATCCGCGTCAGCGGCAAGACCGGGACGCTGCCGTCGGTGCGCAACGAGGTGGGTGTGGTCGAGTACCCGGATGGCGGCCGTTACGCGGTAGGGATTTTCACCGACGCCGTCGACGGGCGGTCGCGGGTGCCGGAGCGGGACGCGTTCATCGGCTTCGCCGCGGCGCAGGCCGTCGAATGGCTCAGGCTTCCCGAGGCCGGGGACGAATGATTCGTCCGCCTGGATGAATTTTCTCGCCGCTCTCGTCGTTCCGCACGAACCGGTGACGCCCGTCACCGTCTTAGCATTCCGGGAACTGCCGGTCCACTCTTTCCACGGACAAGGATGCCCATGTCGAAACTTTCCGAAATCGATGCCTGGCTCGCGGACAACTTCGCCGAGCTCCTGGCGAAGCATCAGGTACCCGGCGCGGCCGTCGCGGTCTTCGCGAACGGCCAGGTGATCGACCACGCGGCCGGCGTCCTGAACAAGAGCACCGCCGTGGAGTCCACAGTGGACTCGGTCTTCCAGATCGGCTCGATCACCAAGGTGTGGACGACCACGCTGGCGATGCAGCTCGTCGACGAGGGCAGGCTGGACCTCGACAAGCCCGTCCGCGACTATCTTCCCGAGTTCGTCCTCGCCGACGACGCCGCCGCGGCGCGGATCACCGTGCGGCAGCTGACCTGTCACACCTCCGGCTTCGAGGGCGACATCTTCACCGACACCGGACAGGGCGACGACTGCGTCGCGAAACTCGTGGCGACCCTCGCCGACGTGCCCCAGCTGTTCGAGCCGGGGGAGATGTTCTCCTACAACAACGCCGGGTACTGCGTGCTCGGCAGGATCGTCGAGGTCCTGCGCGGCAAGTCCTACGACGACTGCCTGCGCGAGCACCTGTTCGCGCCGCTCGGGCTGACCCACGCCGCGGCCGGGCCGTACGACGCGATCCGCTACCGCGCCGCGATCGGCCACGTCCAGCCCGCTCCGGACGCCGAGTCGGTCGCCGCGCCGGTCTGGGCGCTGACGCGGTCGAACGCCCCGGCGGGCTCGCATCTCGCGATGCGCCCGCGTGACCTGCTCACCTTCGTCCGCATGCATCTCAACGAAGGCCGCGCGGACGACGGCACCCAGGTCCTGAAGCCCGAAACCGCCCGCGCGATGTGGGAACGCCAGGTCGAACTGCCCTACCTCGGCCTGATGGGTGGGGCGTGGGGCCTCGGCTGGATGATCTTCGACTGGGACGGCGGCCCGGTGATCGGTCACGACGGCGGCACCATCGGCCAGTCGGCGTTCCTGCGGGTGGTGCCGGGCAGCAACGTCGCGGTGGCGCTGCTGACCAACGGCGGCAAACCGCTGCACCTCTACCTGGACGTCTTCCGGAAGGTGCTGGGCGACCTCGCGGGCGTCGAGGTCCCGCCGCTGCCCGAGCCCGACGCCGCGGAGGCCCCGGCCGACCCGTCCCGCTTCGTGGGCGAGTACTCGTCGCAGGTGGCGGAGATCGTCGTCAGCCAGGACGAGGACGGCGACCTGTGGCTGGAGCGCACGCCGAAGGGGATCTTCGCCGAGCTCGGGACCGGGCCGGAGAAGAGCAAGCTGCTCGGCTACAAGGGTGACACCCTGGTGGTGGCGCACGACGGGCTCGGCCTGCACATGCCGCACGCGTTCGTCGGTGACGACGGCACCGGCCGCGCGTTGTACGTCCACACCGGCCGCGCCGACCGGCGGGTGAGCCGGTGACGGCGATCGTCGAACGGATCGAAGCGGTCTTCGCGAAGGCGGGGGCGCGCGGGTTCGTGCACGCGCGCGAGGTCGGCGCCCCCGGCGGTCCCGAAGTCGGCGTCGGTGCGGACGACCCGGTCGTGCTGGCGTCGGTGTTCAAGATCCCGGTGGCGGTCGCCTTCGCCCGTGAGGTGGCCGCCGGACGGCTCGACGACACCGAGCGGACCCGTGTCACCGCGCGCTACCGGATCGGCGGCATCGGCACCGCCGGCTGCGCGGACGACGTCGAGATGAGCTGGCGCGACCTGGCGCATTTCATGCTGACGATGAGCGACAACGCCGCGACCGACGTCGTCTACCACCGGGTCGGGCAGGAGGCCGTCGACAAGGTCCTCGCCGATCTCGGACTGACCAGGACACGGCTGATCGGCTGCTGCGAAGACCTCTTCGCCTCGGTGATCGCCGATCTCGGCGCGAAGCCGGACGACGACCTGGAGGCCGTCTTCGCCGCGGCCACCGAGGAACAGCTGTGGAAGCTCGCGGTGCTCGACCCGGAACGCACCACGGCGTCGACGCCGCGTGAGATCACCGAACTGCTGGACGCGATCTGGACCGACCGCGCGGGCGACCCGGCCGCCTGCGAACGCGTAAGGACGATCATGGCCCAGCAGATCTGGCCGCACCGGATCTCGTCCGGTTTCCCCGCGGGAGTGGCGATCGCGGCGAAGACCGGGACACTTCCCGCGGTCCGCAACGAAGCGGGGGTGGTGACCTTTGTGGACGGTCGCCGGTACGCCGTCGCGGTGTTCACCCGCGCCGACTCCCTCGCCGATCGCCAGCCCGCGATCGATTCCGCCATCGGCGAAGCCGCCAGCCTCGCCGTCGAACACCTCCGTGCGCAGACCGTCACCCAGTAGGAGAACCGCATGAAGAAAGCCCGGCTCACCGCCGCGATCGCGAGCGTGGTGGCCTTGACCGTGAGCGCGTGCGGGGGGACGTCGCAATCCGGGCAGGACCGGACCGCGAACCAGAAACTCACCGAAGGCAAGACCTTCACCATGGCGATCGGGACCGACCCGGGAGCGCTGGACCCGGCGATGACCGTGCTCTCGACCGCTCTCGAAATCGGCCGCTACCTCTATGACAGCCTGATCAACCTCGACGAGACCGGGAAACCGATCCCGGGACTCGCCGAAAAGTTCGAGGCCACCACGACCACGGCCTCCTTCACCCTGCGGAACGGAGTCACCTGCGACGACGGCGCGCCGTTGACCGCGAGTGACGTCGCCGCGAACATCAACTTCGTCGGGGACCCCGCCAACAAGTCCCCGATGTCCGGGCTCACCGTCACGCCGGGAACCAAGGCGACCGCCGACGACGCGGCCCGGACGATCACCCTCACCAGCGGGGCGCCGGACGCGTTCCTGCTGCGCAACCTCGGCGGGATGCCGATCGTCTGCGGCAAGGGCGTGACCGACCGGCAGGCGCTGGCCAAGGGGAAGTACGGCACCGGCATGTTCACCATGACCGAGATCGTGCCGAACGACCACTACACCCTCACCCGGCGGAAGGACTACGCGTGGGGACCGGGCGACTGGAAACGCGACCAGCCTGGTTTGCCGGAAAAGGTCGTCTTCCGGGTCGTCCAGAACATGACCACCACGTCGAACCTGCTGCTGTCGGGTGAGCTCAACGCCGCCCGGATCACCGGTCAGGATCAGCAGCGCCTCCGCGCCCAGAAGTTGTTCCACGGCGAGATGGTCGTGCCGATGGGCGAGATGTTCTTCAACCAGGCGCCGGGCCGTGCCGGTGCCGATCAGGCCGTCCGCCGCGCGCTGGTGCAGGCACTCGACCTGGCCCAGATCGGCAAGGTGCTCACCAGCGGCGCCGGGGCGCCCAGCCAGGGCATGGTCACCACCGAACCCAGGGCGTGCGCGGGTGACGCGGTGAGCGGCAAGCTGCCCGCGTTCGACGTCGCCGCGGCCAAGTCGGCCCTCGACGCGGCCGGGTGGAAGCCGGGCGCGGACGGCGTGCGGGTCAAGGACGGCAAACGGCTCGCGCTCACCGCGATCTACGGAACCCAGCTGGGGCCGACGATGGCTTCCGCCGCCGAACTGATGCAGCAGTCGTGGAAGGCCGCCGGCGTGGACGTCACGCTCAAGGGCCTCGACAGCCCGGGGACCAGCCAGGTGCTCTTCAACACCGGCGAGTGGGACATCTCGCTCGCGCCGGTGACCCTGTTGCTGCCGAGCCAGGTCAGCTCGTTCGTGTCCGGGCCGAAGCCGCCCGCCGGGACGAACTTCGCGCACATCGAGAACGAGAAGTACACGTCGGAAGCCGCGAAGGCGGCGCAGTTGCCGGGGGACTCCGGCTGCGCGACCTGGCTCGCCGCGGAGTCGGCGCTCATCGAGCGGCTGGACGTCGTGCCGTACGTCAACTCGGTCGTCCCGATCTTCGGCAGCAACGCGCGGTTCAAGGTCAACTTCGGCACGATCGAACCGTCGAGCGTCCGGATGTACAGCTGATGGCGGTCGCGCTCGCGCCGTCGGGACTGCGCGGCAGCCCCTGGCTCTCGTTCGCGGTGCGCCGCCTCGGCCGGTTCGCGGTTTCGCTGTGGGTGCTGGTCACCATGGCGTTCCTGATGATCCAGCTGATCCCCGGCGACCCGGTCCGGGCGGCGCTCGGGCTGACCGCGCCGGTGGAACTGGTGAACGCGCGGCGGGCGGCGCTCGGCCTCGACGATCCGTTGTGGTCGCAGTACGTCCACTACCTCGGCGGGCTGGTCACCGGTGACTTCGGGACGTCGATGACGAGCGGGCAGCCGGTCTCCGAGGTGATCGGGGACCGGCTGCCCGCCACCCTCCAGCTGGCGTTGCCCGCCTTCGCGGTGGTCATCGCGGTGGCGATCCCGCTGGGACTGCTGTTCGCCGTGCTGACCCGGGGCGGACGGCGCCGGGGTGGCGAACTGGCCTTCACCTCGACGACCGTGCTGCTCGCGGCCATCCCGGAGTTCCTGCTCGCCGTCGCGCTGGTCGCGTTCTTCGCGGTCCGGCTCGGCTGGTTCCCGGTCGCCGGGAACGCGGACGCGACCTCGTTCGTGCTCCCGGTGATCGCGCTCGCGCTCGGCCCGGCCTCGGTGCTCTCCCGCATCGTCCGGGTGGAGACGCTTTCCGTGCTGGGCAACGACTTCATCCGCACCGCGCGGGCGAAACGGTTGCCCGCGCGGCTGGTGTACCTGCGGCACGCGCTGCCGAACGCGCTGACCGCGACGCTGACCATGGGCGGGCTGATGCTGACCGGGATGGTGGCGGGGACGGTGCTGGTGGAGACCGTGTTCGCCTGGCCCGGCCTCGGTTCCACCATCACGCAGTCGATCCTCCAGAAGGACTATCCGCTGGTGCAGGCGATCGTGCTGGTCTACGGCATCGGGGTGCTGCTGGTGAACCTGACGGTGGACGTGCTGCTGGCCGCCCTCGATCCGCGTTCGACGATCCGGGAGAACTGAGATGGCGAAGTGGTTCGCGGCCCTGCGCACGCCGGTCGGCGCGTTTTCGGCGGTCCTGCTGTTCCTGGTGCTCGTGCTCACGGTGTTCGCCCCGATCCTGTGGCACGACAACGCCTTCGAGATCGACACCGAGGCCATCGCGCAAGGGCCGTCGGCGGCGCATTGGCTGGGCACCGACGACCTCGGCCGCGACATCCTCTTCCGTGTCCTGGTGGCGACCCGGCTTTCGGTACTGCTGGCGGTGTTCGCGACGGTGATCGGGGTGGTGACCGGACTCGTCCTCGGCACGTTGCCGTCGCTGCTGCCACGGCCTGCCGCCCGGCTGATCACCTCGGCGGTGAACATCGCTGTCGCATTCCCTGGTCTGCTTCTGGTGCTGTTCTTCTCGGTCATCTTCGGGGTCGGTACCCACGGTGCGGTGCTGGCGGTCGGGTTCGCGCTGGCACCGGCGTTCGCCCGGCTTGCGCAGACGTTGTCGGCTTCCGTGGCGGGGCAGGACTTCGTGTCCGCCGCGCGGATCTCCGGCGTCGGCCGGATCCGGCTGCTCGTCCGGCACATCCTGCCCAACATCGGTGAACCGCTGGTGGTGAACGCGACCATCGGCGCGGGCGCCTCGCTGCTGGCGTTCGCCGGGCTTTCGTTCCTCGGCATCGGTGTCCAGGCGCCGGAGTACGACTGGGGACGGCTGCTCGGCGAAGGGCTCAACGGGATCTACGTCAATCCGGCGGCGGCGCTCGCGCCGGGTGTCGCGGTGGTGCTGGCCGGGCTCGCCTTCAACCTGGCGGGGGAGACCGTGGCCGGCGTGATCGGTGTCCGCACCGG
This sequence comes from Amycolatopsis thailandensis, assembly GCF_042723255.1. NCBI lineage: Bacteria > Bacillati > Actinomycetota > Actinomycetes > Pseudonocardiales > Pseudonocardiaceae > Amycolatopsis > Amycolatopsis thailandensis. The sequence goes on along the minus strand of NZ_JBHXJK010000009.1, from coordinate 99,169 downwards.
GCTGCGCAAGCTCGCACCGCGGAAGGCCGTTCCCGCCAGGGAGAGCGCCGCCGAAGACCGCGACGACGCCGTGCTGGTGGTCGAGAACCTCCAGGTGGCTTTCCCCCGTCCGGCGGGCTGGACCGTGCCGGTGCGCGGCGTGAGCTTCACCGTCCACGCGGGCGAGGCGATCGGCGTCGTCGGAGAGTCGGGTTCGGGGAAGAGCCTGACCGGGCTGGCGGTGTCACGGCTGGTCGAAGCGCCGGCCGTGGTCACCGCGGACAGGCTCGATTTCGCCGGGAAACCGTTGCTGAAGACCCCGGAACGGGAATTGCGCGGGCTGCTCGGCACGTCGCTGGCGATGGTGTTCCAGGATCCGATGACCTCGTTCAACCCGACCAGGCGGATCGGCCGTCAGCTGGCCGAGGTCGCCGAACAGCACCAAGGCCTGCCGCGTGCCAAGGCGTTCGAACGGGCCGTGGACCGGTTGCGCGCGGTGCGGATCCCGGCCGCCGAACGGCGTGCGAAGCAGTACCCGCACGAGTTCTCCGGCGGGATGCGGCAGCGCGCGATGATCGGCATGGGGCTGATGGGCGACCCGCGGCTGATCATCGCCGACGAACCGACCACCGCGCTCGACGTCACCGTACAGCGGCAGCTGTTACGGCTGCTGGCGCGGACAAGGGCCGAACGGGACACGGCGATCATCCTGATCAGCCACGACATCGCGGTCGTTTCGCAGACCTGCGAGCGGATGCTGGTCATGTACGCGGGCCGGGTCGTGGAGGACATGCCGTCGGCGGGGACGCCGAGGCATCCCTACACCAGGGCCTTGCTGGCCGCGACGCTCGACCTGGAGACCGATCGTGACGCGCCGCTCGCGGTGATCCCCGGCCGTCCGCCGGAACCGGATCGCGTGCCCACCGGCTGCGCCTTCGCCGACCGGTGTCCCGCGGTGACCGACCGCTGCCGTCTCGAAGACCCGGTGCTGGAACGCGTGGAATCCGGGCATCGCGTCGCGTGCTGGGAGGCGTCTTCGTTGCCCGTCAAGGAAACCGTGACCGCCGGAGGTGCGGAGTGAGCGATCTCGTCTTCGACGCGGTGAGCGTGCGATACGGCGGACGGCGCGGTCTCACCGCCGTCGACCGGGTCGGGCTGACCGTCCCTTCCGGACAGGTCGTCGGGCTCGTCGGCGAATCGGGCTCGGGCAAATCGACGCTCGCCCGTGCCGCCGTCGGGCTTTCGCCGGTCAGCTCCGGACGGGTCCTGCTGGGCGGGGTGGACGTCCGGAAACTGCCAAGGCGTCCTCCGTTGCAGATGGTGTTCCAGGATCCGTATTCCTCTTTGGACCCCCGGATGAGCATCGGGGAGTCGATCACCGAGGCGATCCCGCGCGGTGTCCTTTCCGGTCGCGGCGCGCGCCGGGACGAGGTCGCCCGGCTGCTGGAACTGGTCAACCTCGATCCGGATCGCGCCGGGCACCTGCCACGGCAGCTTTCCGGCGGCCAGCGGCAACGGGTGGCGCTCGCCCGCGCGCTGGCCGGACGGCCCGAGGTGCTGATCGCGGACGAGATCACCTCGGCGCTCGACGTCTCGGTGCAGGGCGCGGTGCTCAACCTCGTCCGGTCCGTGCAACGGCGGCTGGGCCTGTCGATGCTGTTCATCTCCCACAACCTCGCGGTGATCCGTTACCTCAGCGACATCGTCGCCGTGATGTACCTCGGCCGGATCGTCGAGGTCGGCCCGGCGGAACAGGTGCTCACGGATCCCCAGCATCCCTACACCCGCGACCTGCTCGCCGCGGCGCCTTCCGCGCACACCTCCTTGCTCGGCACCGGCGAGGACGCGGCGATTGCCGACACCGAGCCCGCCGACCCGCACCATCCGCCTGCCGGATGCCGCTACCACACACGCTGTCCGGTCGGCCCGCTCGTGCGCGCAGACCGCGAACTCTGCCTCCAGGCGGATCCCGCCGCCGACGCGGCACACCGACGTCATTCGGCGGCCTGCCATTTCAGCGAAAACGAGAGCCGCCGGCTCGCGATCCCCAGAGGAGCAAGCGCACCATGACCCGACGTCTCGGTCTTGACGACCTGTACGGAATCGCCGTCCCCAGCCAGCCTTCGCTGTCGCCGGACGGCGAACGGATCGTCTACGTCCTGCGCACCGCGGACCGCGACGAGGACCGGAACACGCACACGCTCTGGGAGGTCGGCGCCACCACCGGCGAAGCCCGGCAGTTGACACGCGGAACCGCCGACCTGGCGCCGAAGTGGGCGCCGGACGGCGCGCGGATCGCGTTCCTCCGCGCCAAGGACGGCCCGCCGCAGCTGTGGTTCCTGCCGTCGTCGGGCGGGGAGGCCGAACAGATCACCGAACTCCCGCTCGGGGCGGGCGCGCCGGTGTGGAGCCCGGACGGCGGCAAGATCGCGTTCTCGGCCGCCGTCGACCTGGCCGGCGGCGAACCCGCGCCGAACGCGCCGGTGGTGGCGGACCGGCTGGACTTCAAGGCCGACGGCGCCGGGCTGATCAAGACCATCCGCAAGCACCTGCACGTCCTCGACGTCGCCACGAAGGAAGTCCGGCAGGTCACCTTCGGCGATTGGCACGCCGGCGACCCCGCCTGGTCGCCGGACGGCACGCACCTGGCCTTCTCCGCCGGGCGGGACGCCGACGCGGACCTGACTTTCCGTTCCGGCGCCTACGTTCTCGACGTCACGACGAAGACGTCCGAGCCGCGGCTGGTCGGCTCCGGTGAAGGCATGGCGGGCACCGTCGGCTGGACGGCGGACGGTGCCGCGTTGCTGGTGGTCGGCCGGGCGGACACGCGGGTCGGTCACCTCGGGCTGCTGCGGGTCTCGCTCGACGGCGGCGAGTCCGTGGATCTGGCGGCGTCGCTCGACCGCAACGTGATGGCCGGTGGCGCGGGCTACCCGGGCGCGCTTCCTCAGTTGACCGCGGACGGCGGTTCCGTACTGTTCGGTCTCCGCGACCGCGGCTGTACCCATCTGTACCGAGTGGACGTCGACGGCGGGAATCCGCGTGCCGTCCTGGCGGGCGCCGGCAACGTGGTGTCCGGAATGGACATCGCGGGGGCCCGGGCGGTGGTCGCGCTGGCCACGGAGACCTCGTTCGGCGAGATCGCGGTCGTCGATCCGGAGACAGGCGACGTCGACGTGCGCACCCGGCACGGCGCCGCTGTCGCCGAGATCGAGCTTTTCCGGCGCGAGGAACGGGAATTCACCATCGGCGACGGCACCGTCGTCCACGGCTGGCTGCTGCGTGACCCGGCCCGGTCCGGCGCCGCGCCGCTGCTGCTGGACATCCACGGTGGCCCGCACAACGCCTGGAACGGTGCGGCCGACTCGGTCCACCTCTATCACCAAGCGCTGGTCGCGCGAGGGTGGGCGGTGCTGCTGCTCAACCCGCGAGGCAGCGACGGCTACGGCGAGGACTTCTACACCGGCGCCGTGGGCGCGTGGGGCACCGCCGATTCCCCCGACTTCCTCGAACCGCTGGACCAACTCGTCGCCGAAGGGATCGCCGACGCGGACCGGCTCGCCGTGTCGGGCTACAGCTACGGCGGGTTCATGACCTGCTACCTGACCAGCCGCGACAACCGTTTCGCCGCCGCCGTCACCGGCGGCGTGGTCAGCGACCTGACCAGCATGGGAGGCACTTCCGACCTCGGGCACTACCTGGCCGTCGGCGAACTCGGCGGCACGTCGTGGGACATGGCGTACGCGGAATTCTCGCCGTTCTCGAAGGTCGACCAGGTGCAGACGCCGACGCTGGTGATCCAGGGCGCGGAGGACGATCGGTGCCCGGTCGGCCAGGCCGAGCAGTGGTTCGGCGCCCTGCGGGCGCGCGGCGTCCCGTCCCGGATGGTGCTGTACCCGGACGCGTCGCATCTGTTCATCCTCGACGGCCCGCCCTCGCACCGGCTCGACTACAACCGGCGGATCCTCGACTGGGTCGAGCAGTACGCCGTGCCGGTGGGCGGAGTGTCGCGGGTGCCGATCGAAGCGGAGCACTGGCGACGGCGCCTGGCCGAACTCGCGCGCAAGCACCGCGTCCCCGGTGCCGCGCTGGGCATCACCCGGGTCGGCGATGACGTGGAAGGCACTGAGGTACTCGCCTCCTACGGCGTGCTCAACACGGCGACCGGGGTCGAGGTCACCGAGGACTCGGTGTTCCAGATCGGGTCGATCTCCAAGGTGTGGACCTCGACCGTGGTGATGCAGCTGGTCGACGAAGGGCTCCTCGATCTGGACGCGCCGATCTCCGACGTCGTCCCGGAACTGCGGCTGGCCGATCCGGACGTCGCCAAGCAGGTGACCATGCGGCATCTGCTGACGCACACCAGCGGGATCGACGGCGACGTCTTCACCGACACCGGCCGTGGTGACGACACGCTGGAGCGCTACGTCGAGATCCTCGACCAGGCCGCGCAGAACCATCCTCTCGGCGAGACCTTCTCCTACTGCAACTCGGGTTTCGTGCTGATGGGCCGGGTGATCGAGAAGCTCACCGGGCAGACCTGGGACGCCGCGATGCGGGAGAAGCTGTTCGCCCCGCTCGGCCTCACCCACACCGTGACCCTGCCCGAGGAAGCGCTGATGTTCCGCGCCGCTGTCGGTCACGTCCCCGACGCGGACAAGGAACCACGGCCCGCGCCGATCTGGGGACTGCCCAGGAACATGGGCCCGGCCGGCCTGATCACCGCCACGACCAAGGACGTCCTCGGATTCGCCCGGCTGCACCTGACCGGCGGCCTCACCCCGTCCGGTGAGCGGATCCTGACGACCGCGTCCGCGACCGCGATGGCCTCGAAGCAGGCCGACATTCCCGACAAGCATTCGCTCGGCGATTCCTGGGGGCTCGGCTGGATCCGCGACGACTGGAGCGGTCAGCGGGTCATCGGCCACGACGGCAACACGATCGGACAGTCGGCGTTCCTGCGACTGCTGCCCGCCCAGGGGCTCGCCGTCACGCTGCTCACCAACGGCGGCAACACCCGCGACCTGTTCCAGGAGCTGTACCGGGAGATCTTCGCGGAACTCGCCGATGTGGCGATGCCGAAACCGCTGGAGCCGCCCGCGATCCCGGTCACCGTCGACGGTTCGAGGCACGTCGGCGTCTACGAACGGGCCGGGGTGCGGATGGAGGTTCTGTCCGAAGGGGACGGTCTCCGGCTGCGGCAGACCGTCACGGGACCGCTCGCGGACTTGATGCCGGAGAAGACGATGGAGTTCGACCTGGTCCCGGTGGCCGACTCGCTCTACGTCTGCCGGGAGCCGGGTGCCCAAACCTGGATGCCGGTCACCTTCTACACCTTGTCGACCGGTGAGCCGTACTTGCACTACGGCGTGCGCGCGACGCCGAAGGTGTCCTATTGAGGGTAGTCGAATATGGCTTTCCTGACCGGTCGCGTCGGCGGCGGATGTTCCCAATGTCGCATTCGTGTCGCTGAGCGTCTCCAATGCGACATTGGGAACAAGGACCGGGAACAGGAGCCCCGAAAGACCAGCCGGGCGGGCCGTGTGCTTACGCCCTGCGTTTGGCCACGTAACGGATGATCAGAAGCACGATGCAGACGACCGAGACGGCGCCCGCGATCATGCGGAAAGTCCAGTCCATCCCCGCGAACTGACCGATCGAGTTGGTGGCGGCGCTGACGAGGAGGACGAGCCAGAGAGAGGCGGTGACCAGGACGCTTTTGCTGTCGTTCATGGGAAAGACGCTAGGGAAGGGCAAGGTGGGGAACCAGGGGAGTGACCCCCGATCGCTGGTGGTGCTGGCGCTACCCCGGAAACGGCGTGAGTTCTTGGATCCGTGACAGTTCGGCCGGTACCGGGCCGGGATGCACGATCTCCAGCCGCCGGGTGGCGCGTGTCATGGCGACGTAGAGATCGTTGTGTCCCAAGGGGGTGGTGAGGATCGCGGCGGGGTCGATGATCAGCACGGAATCGAATTCCAGTCCTTTGGCCTGGACGGGTGTCAGTACGACGACCGGATCGGTGATCGCGGGTGTCATGGCGAGGCGCAAAGACCTCCTGAGCATGGTCAGGTGGGCGGGCGGGGTGATGATCGCCAGCCTGCCGGAGGTGTGCCCGCCGGCGATGCCGGCGACGACGTGGGGCAGTTCGGCGAGCGTGGTGCGCCGTCGCCGGGGTGATTCACCGGAGGCGCGTACGGATCGGGGCGGTCGCAGGCCGGGATGGTGCGCGGCGAACAGGTCGCCGGTGGCGGCCATGATCTCGGCCGGGGTTCGATAGTTGATGGTGAGCTGGGCCAACCGCCAGCGATCGCGCACATGTGGCCGCAGTACGCGATCCCAGGACGAGGCGCCTGCCGGATCGCTGGTCTGGGCGAGGTCGCCGACGATGGTCATCGATCTGGTGGGGCAGCGGCGCATCACCATCCGCCAGGCCATCGCGGACAGTTCTTGCGCCTCGTCGACGACCACGTGCCCGAACGTCACCCTGGACGCGGCGCTGGTTTCGCCGAGGATCGCGGCCGCCTCGTCCAGCAACGGAATGTCCGCCGTGCTCCACCGCCCGGCCGGGTCGGCGAGCAGGTCGGTCACCACCTGCCGCGCGGTCAGCGGGGGCCACAGCTCGTCCAGCATGCGGCACACCGCACCGTCGGTCAGCAAAGCGCTGCGCAGGCGGGCGACGTCGTCCTCGTCGAGCAGGCGCCTCGGGCCGGCACGGTCGTCCTCCCGGCCGGGGTCGATCACCACACCGGCGGCGGCCAATGCCCGCAGGTCGGCCGCGCTGAGCCGCCCGTCGGCGCTGCCGCCATCGATGGCGTCGCCGGTATCGGTGAACACCACGCTCTCCATCTGGTCGATCAGGCACTGAGCCATCAGTTCGACGAGCCGTCGCTGGAACACCAGCCGAGCCTGGTTGTGCGGTAATCCACTCCGGGTAGCCATGTCCAGCGCGCGGCGGCAGTCACTCGGATCCAGCCGCACCGTCTGCTGCTCGAACTCCGCCTCGACCGGCTCATCGGGCACGCGCACCCGCGACCGCACCGCGGCGGCGATCCGGTCGGCCATGTCGGCCCCGCCTTTGACCTCGGCGATCTCCGCCGGGTCCGTGCGGCCGATCCGGATGTCCGGACGGAGCAGGGAGATCGTGCCTGTCACCACGGCGTGTTCGCCCAGCCCGGGGAGCACCTGCCCGATGTGGTCCAAGAAGACTTCGCTGGGGCCGACGATCAGCACACCCCGCGTGCGCAGGTGCGGACGGGTGTACAACAGGTAGGCCAGCCGGTGCAGTGCGACCGCCGTCTTGCCCGTCCCCGGTCCGCCCTGCACCACCAGCACTCCGGCATATCCGTCGCGGACGATGTGGTCCTGTTCGGTCTGCAGCGTGGTCACGATGTCGCGCATCCGTCCGGTTCGATCCGCCGTCAGCGCCGCCATCAACGCGGCCTCCCCGACCAAGGCGCCTTCCTCGGCGGTATCGGCCGTATCCGGATCGAGCAGTTCGTCGTCCAGCGCGAGGACCACCCGGCCTCGGGTCGTGATGCGCCGTCGCCGTCTCACCCCGTGCGCCGCGGCCATGGTCGCGGTGTAGAACGGCTGAGCCGCCGGCGCCCGCCAATCGAGAAGCAACTGCTCGTCGTACTCGCCCTGGAACAACCCCAGTCGGCCGACGTAAACACGGCGCCCGTCACGCAGGTCCAGCCGCCCGAAGCACAGTCCGTCCTCAACGGACTCCAGGCGAGCCAGTTCCGCCTGCCACAACGCCATCGCGTCCCGGTCCGCGTCGGCATCCCGGGCCGCGGACAGCCGGGTCGCCGCGTGCGCGCGCAGGGTGTCCAGCCTGGCGTACAGGGCGGTCACGTACTCCTGTTCGAGGACAAGCTCGCGATCGGTCTCGTCGCTGGTCGGCACCCCTGAACTCCTTGCCGTTCGATGATCGATGACATCGAGGGTGCACGGCGATATCGCGAAGAAACAGTCTTGTTCTTGTCGGCGGCTTCAGCCGGTCGACACGAGGCTGGGCGGCCGGCAAGGACCACCCAGGGCCGGCGCCTGGTCTATCAGGCTGTCGCGGGGTTGCGGGGCCGGTGATGATCCGGGCCACGCGACGTCGTCGATGGCGAGCCACGGCGCGACGGCCACGACCGAGGGCGTCTGCCCGGTGAACGCCTTGACCTCGCGGTGGAGGTGGGATTGGTCGACGTAGCCGCACTCGGCGGCGACGCTCGCGGCGGGGTGACCGGCCGCGAGGAGGTGCGCGGCGTGGTCGAACCGCACCAGGCTGATGGCGCGTTTGGGGCTGATTCCGAGCTGTGACCGGAAGCGGGACCACAGGCGCTTGCGGTCCCATCCGACCTCGGCCGACAGGGTGTCGACCCGTATCCGCCCGCGGCTCCTGAGCGTCCGCCGCCAGCTGTGGGCGACTTCCGGTTCGACCGGTGTGCGGACGCGCATCCGTTGGCTCACGACCTCGGCCGCGATCCTGAACCGTTCGTCCCATGTCGAGGCGGAGCGCAACCGGCCTTCGAAACGCCCGGCGTCGCGACCCCAGACGTCCGCCAGCGATGACATCGTCCCGCTCAGATCGGGTGCCGCGTCGAACACAGTGGCCGCCACGTCCGGCTCCAGCCGGATCTGGAGGCATTCACCCACGTGGCCACCTGCCCGCAGATCGCCGGGCGCGAGCCCGATGACGACGCTGCCGCGCTCGTGTCGGTCACGGCTGTCGACGACGATTCCTTCTCCCTCGCTAAGGTCGATGAGCAAGGTGACGGACGGGTGCGTGACCATGGCGATGTCCACGGGGGCGGGGAGACTCTGGCGGAACCCGGCCATGCTGACCCCCGGCAGCCGATTCGGCCGACGCGGAACCGCGATGTCCACCGTGTTCCAGTCCAGCGGTGTTCCGGTCAAGGGCACACGGCCAGTCTAGGGATCGGGAACCACCGGCGGGGTGCTCGCGGTTCGCCGCCGCGAGGTCCAGTCCAGCAGTAGTTCGGCGGTCGCCGCGGGGGCTTCGAACGCGGGAAGGTGCCCGACACCGGACAGCAGTTCGATCCGAGCTCCTGGCACCACCTCGTACTGCCGCACCGACGACGGGTCCCAGCGAGGATCGGCCGTACCGAAGACCGCCAGTACCGGGACGTCAAGGGCGGCGAGGCGATCGGGCACGCCGCGCTCGGCGATGTACTCGGTGTTGTGGCGCAATATCGCCCTGAACGTGTCGTAGGAGATGTGTTTGAGATCGGCGACCGCCTCATCGGGTACGTCCACCGGGAGAGCCGCCGTCGCCCCGATTCCCTTGCGGATCACCGCATCCGAACGTCTCGGCCAGATCAGTGGGCCGAACGGCGGGCCCAGCAGGAGCCGAAGGATCAACGGCTGGGCGAGCAACGCGCCGGGATGCGGGCCGCAGCTGATCAGCGCGACCGAGCGCACCAGGTCGGGGCGCTGTTCGGCGAGGGCGGTGGCGACGTAGCCGCCGCTGGAGTGCCCGGCGACGGCGACTTCGCCGAGGCCGAGGTCGTCGAGCACCGCCGCTACTCGGCTCGCCTGAGCGGGCACGTCGTAAGGCGGTGAAGGTGGGGATTGGCCACAGCCGGGGAGGTCGACCCGGATGACGTGATGGTGATCGGCGAGGGCCGGGACCACCGGGCTCCACGACGCACCCGACGCCCCGGATCCGTGGATGAGCAACAGCGGCGGCGCCTGCCGCGGACCGTCGCGCACGACGTGTATCCCCTGCGAACGCTCAACATCGTTCTCGCTCATGCGGGGATCGTGCACGGTCGACGACCAGCGGTCTTGGACGAATGTCGTCCTGCGATCTACGCCACGCTGAATTTTTTCGACAGCGTGCAGAGTTTTCTCGGCACTGTGTCATAGTCGTGTCGTGGCACCGAAACGTCGGGAAACACCGAGCAAGGGCGATCTGCGGGAACAGGCGATCCTGGACGCCGCCGAGGTGCTGCTCGAACGGGAACACGCCGAGCCGATGACCGTCGAGTCGATCGCCAAGGGGGCGGGCATCTCCCGCGGCTCGCTGTACTTCTACTTCGGGTCGAAACAAGAGGTTCTCGCCGCGCTGGTGGCACGCACCGTCGCCCGGTTGTACCTGGACGAGCAGCCCGCCGACCCCGGCCTGCCCGCGCACGACACCGTGCGAAGGGCTGTGGGGAACGCGGCCCGCGCCTGGCGTGAGCACGGACCGGTGATGCGGGCGGCGGTCGAGTTCGGCCCCGAAGTGCCCGAGATCGCCCGGCTGTGGCGCGAAACCATCGCCAACAACGCCGAGGCCATGACTCGCGTCCTCGTCGCGGGCGGCCTGCCCGCCGGGGACGGCCCGACCGGCGCGGCGGCGCTGGCCCAGGCTCTGTGCTGGATGACCGAACGCAACTTCTACCACGCGTCGACACAACCCGGCGGCCTGGATCGCATGACCGAGACGATGGTCGAGATCTGGTGCCGCCTCCTACCTGGAGGGTAGCCATGCTTTTCCTGATCACCGGTGTCAGCAGCGGTCTCGGCCGGGCGTTCGCCCAAGGGGCGCTCGACGCCGGGCACACCGTCGTCGGCACGGCCCGCCGGGCGGAGGACGTCGCGGCGTTCGAAGCGCTCGCGCCTGGACGTGCGCACGCGCGTCAGCTGGATGTCACCGACGACGACGCGGTGTTCTCCGTCGTCGGTGAGATCGAGGCTCAGGTCGGACCGATCGACGTGCTCATCGCGAACGCCGGATATGGACACGAAGGAGTGTTCGAGGAGTCACCGCTGTCCGAGCTGCGGGCGCAGTTCGCCGTCAACGTGTTCGGCGTGGCCGCGACAGTGCAGGCGGTGCTGCCGTTCATGCGCGAGCGTCGTGCGGGGCACGTGTTCACGGTCAGCTCCATGGGCGGGTTGATGACCGTGCCCGGGCTGGCCTACTACTGCGGCAGCAAGTATGCCGTGGAAGGCATCCTGGAGACCGTTGCCAAGGAGGTCGCGGATTTCGGCGTGCACGTGACGATCATCGAACCCGGCTCGTTCCGCACCGACTGGGCCGGCCGATCGATGGTCCGCACGCAACGGTCCATTCAGGACTACGACGCGCTGTTCGAACCCGTCCGCGCGGCCCGGCAGGCGGCCAGCGGCAACCAACTGGGCAACCCGGCCAAAGCGGCCGAGGCCGTCCTGAAGATCCTGGAGGCCGAGAAGCCGCCTGTTCATCTGGTGCTGGGCTCGGATGCGCTGCGGCTGGTCGCGGCCGGCCGCTCCGAGGTCGACAAGGATCTGCGCGAGTGGGAGGAGCTGTCTCGCTCCACCGACTTCCCGGATGGTCACCAGATCGCTTCGAACTGACCACGACGCGAACTTCGAGTGGCGGACCGAGGCGATTCACGAAGTGTTCGTCACCGAGGATCGCGAAGCCGGTTCTTCCCCGACCTGGTTGGGCTGATCGGGCGCGCAGCTGATCAACAGCCGGGCGGTGTGCGCGATGTGGTCACGCAGCAGTTCCTGCGCGTGATCGGCGTCGCGCGCGAGAACGGCGTCGAGTAGCGCTCGATGCTCGGCGGCGACGTCGCGGCCGGGTTCGTTGCCGAGGGATACCGACCACTGCCGGTACAGCTCGGCCTCCTGTCGCAACGACCGCGCCGCGTCGAGCAGCCGCTGGTTGCGGCAGCCGGCCAGCAGCGCGTGATGGAAGGCCGCGTGCGCCTGCGACCACTCGTCGGACAGGTGGTCCGGATCGGCCGGGTCCAGATACGGCGCGCGTTCCAGAAGGTGGTGCGCGGCAACGGCATCGGCCTCCCAGCGCGTGTCGCCTTCCCGCACCGACAGCCCCAACACCAGGGACTCGATCTCCGCCCGCGCCTGTGTCAGTTCGGCCAGATCCCGATGGGACAGCGGCCGGACCAGATATCCCTGACGCGGCCTGGCCACCACCAGTCCTTCGGCGACCAGTCTCGTCAATGCCTCGCGGGTGGCTCCGACGCTCACTTGGTAGCGGTCGGCCAGGTCCGGGAACTTGAGCCGGTCGCCCGGTATGAGCCGACCGGCGAGGATGTCGGCGCGCAACGCCTGGTGGATGCCGTCGGTGCGGGTCGCTCCGCCGCTTGTGGTCATGCCCTCAAGTCTAGCACTTTACGAATCTGGGTTGAACTTTCGAAAGTTTGGGGCTAGTTTCGAATTCGGCCGCCGGCACCGAGGTCGAGTCAGGCCGAATCCCGGAAAGGTGTAGTCATGAAACTGGCCAATGTGGACGGACGCGCGGTCCTGCTGACCGCCGACGACACCGGAATCGACGTCGAAACCGCGTCGGGCGGCAAGTTCGGCCCCGGCCTCGCGTCCGTTTACGAGAACTGGGACGGGTTCCGGGCCTGGGCGCGACTGCCGCCCGCCGAACCCGGCGTCGTCTTCACCCGCGCACAGCTGGGCTCACCCTCACCGGCCCCGCGGCAGATCGTCGCGATCGGCCTGAACTACGACGCCCACGCCGCCGAATCCGGTTTCGAGGCGCCGGAAGGACTTCCCCCGACGTTCACCAAGTTCGTCTCCGCGCTGACCGGCCCCGACGCGGAGGTCGTGCTGCCCGCCGGTGGCGACGTGGACTGGGAGGTGGAGCTCGTCGCCGTCATCGGCCGGACCGCCACCCGGGTCGCGGAATCCGACGCGTGGGACCACGTCGCCGGGGTGACGATCGGACAGGACCTCTCCGAGCGCGTCACGCAACTGGCAGGCCCCGCCCCGCAGTTCAGCCTTGGCAAATCCTTCCCGAACTTCGCGCCGGTCGGGCCGTGGCTGGTCACGCCGGACGAGCTGGCGAACCGGGACGACCTGGCGCTCGGCTGCGCGGTCGACGGCGAGACCGTGCAGGACGGCCGCACCCGCGAACTGATCTACCCGGTCGCCAGGCTGATCTCCGCACTGTCGCGGACCATCACCCTGTATCCGGGCGATCTCGTCTTCACCGGGACCCCGGCGGGCGTGGGCATGGGCCGCACGCCGAAGCGGTTCCTGCGGGCAGGCGAACGCCTCGTCAGCTGGATCGAAGGCATCGGTGAGATGCGCCAGACGTTCGTCGCCGCTCAGGAGGACTGACATGGGCATGCACCGCCTCACCCGGGTCACCATGGGTGTGCCGAACGTCGCGGAGACCATCGCCTACTACTCCGAGTTCGGGCTCACCCACCTCGGCGACGGGGCCTTCAGCACTCGCGACGGCGGCGAGCAGCTGCGGATCCGGCATGCCGTATCTCGGCGGGTGCTCGAACTCGGAGTGGGCGTCGACGACGTCGACGACGTCGCGCGGGCCGCGTCACGGCTGGAACGACTCGGCGTGACAGGCGGCACGGACGGCACCGCGGTCACCGCGATCGAGCCGGTTTCCGGGTTCACCGTCCGCGTCGAAATCGCGCCGAGAATCGCGCAGCAGCCCGTCCCGGCCACCCCGTACAACGGGCCCGGCCGCGTCGAGCGGTTCGGCCGCGCGCCCGGAGTGCTGCGCGAGGACCCGATCCGGCCCAGGAAACTCGGCCACTGCGTGGTGGGCACGACCGATCTCGAAGCCACCATGGGGTTCTTCACCGAAGGACTCGGTTTCAAGATCAGCGATTACATCGGGAACAAGGGCGCCTTCATGCGCTGTTCGGTCGATCACCACAACGTGCTGGCGCTCGCGGCACCGGTGAACTTCCTGCATCACACGTCCTGGCAGGTCGACGACATCGACGACGTCGGGCGAGGCGCGGCGGCGATGCTGGCAGGCGACGCCGAGCGACATGTCTGGGGCCTCGGCAGGCACCACGCGGGATCCAACTTCTTCTGGTACCTCAAGGATCCGGCGGGGAACTTCAGCGAGTACTACGCCGACATGGACTGCATCCCCGAGGACGAGATCTGGACCCCGGAAGTCTTCGAGGGCGCCCAAGGCCTCTTCAGCTGGGGCCCGCCCCCGCCACCGTCGTTCCTGGAACCGGACGACCTCGCCGCGCTCATGACCGGACAACACGCACCCTGATCAACAAAGGAGAAAGTCGTGCCAGTGGAATTGTACGTCCCCCAGATCCCGGACAACCTGAACATCCGATTCGTCGAAAACCGCATTGTCATCAACCGCCCGGCACAGGAGGTGTACGACTGGGTGACCACCTGGTCGAACCTGCCGAAATGGCTGCCGATGGCCCTCGGCACCGAGGTGCGACGCGGCACCGAAGGCGTCCCCGCCGAGATGGGCGACGTACTGCTCGAGACCATTCAGCCGGAGCTGAACGAGAAGCCGAAGCTCTACACCGTGGTGGCGCGGGTCCCCGGCAAGCTGTGGACGGTGGTCGGCCGGGACGTGCTCGACGACGGCTCCCTGGCCCCGGCGATGCACGCGATCGCCACCTTCACCACGTTCGACCTCGGCGATGGAACGACCCTGTTCTGCCGCCTGTTCGAACGACTGGTCCCGGACACCGAGCCGCCCGGCCCGCACCCCGTCGAGGACCCGGCCCGCATCCAGCCCGGCCTGGAACTGATCAAGGCACACCTCGAAGGCACGGCTGGATGACCTCGGTGGTTCGGGGCCGCCACCTCCGGCGGCCCTGAACGGATCGCCGGTCGGCCAACGGCTCCGGCTTCACGCTTTACGCGACGGGGACGTTCAGGGCGGGGCCGAGCAAAAGCCCGCCGTCCGCGACGAACTCCGAGCCGGTGACGAACGAGGCGTCGGCGGAGGTGAGGTAGAGGAGGAGTGCGGTGATGTCGGCCGGGGTTCCCAACCGGGGGATGGCGTACGGCTCGGGGGAGTAGAAATCGGCGATGGGCGGCTGGCCGGCGATCGGTTCGTTGATCAACGGGGTGGAGATGACGCCGGGGTGGATGGAGTTGACCCGGATGCCGTCCCGGCCCAGCTCCAGCGCGGCGGTCCTGGTCAGCCCGCGCAACGCCCACTTGCTGGCGACATACGGCGCGTAGAGCGAGGTGCCGACGTGGGCCATCGTGGAAGCGATGTTGATGATCACGCCGCCGCCGTTGCGGCGCAATGACGGGGTCACGGTCTTGATGCCGAGAAACGTGCCGGTGAGGTTGACGTCGAGAACGAGGTCCCAGACGCGCCGTTCGATGGCCTCGATCGGCACCGCGGGGTTCTGGACGCCGGCGTTGTTGACCAGTACCGCGATCGGACCGAATCGGCGTTCGGTCTCGTCGACCGCCGCCGCCCAGGCGTCCTCGTCGGTGACGTCGAGGTGGACGAACAGTGCCCGCTCACCGAGTTCGGCGGCGAGCTCCTTGCCGAGCCCTTCGGAGAGTGCGGCGATGACCACGTTCGCCCCCTCTTCGTGGTAGGCCCGGACGTGGCTGGTGCCCTGCCCGCCAGTGCCTCCGGTGACGAGAACGGTCTGCTTGTCGAAGCGTCCCATGACGCGGTCCTCCCTGCGAAACAGTGGTGAGTCGAGCGACTCACCTCGCCAACGCTACGGACTTGGCGAGTGGTGAGTCAAGTGACTCGCCTCGCGTAGGATGGCGCCCATGACGAAGGAGCCCTCGCCCTACCACCGGCGCGTCGCCGAGCAGAAGCGGGCGGCCATCATCGAGGCCGCCACCCGGCTGTTCCTCGACGCCGGGTACGCCGGCGCCTCACTGGCCAAGGTCGCCGAGACGGCCGGGGTGTCGAAGGCGACTCTGTTCAAGCAGTTCCCGACCAAGGCGGCGCTGTTCGACGCGATCGTGACGGAGTCCTGGGCGGCCGAGGACGACGGCGACCTCCACCCGCCGGCGGGCGACCTGCGGGCGGGCCTGACGGCGATCGGCCGCCGGTACGTCTCCCTCCTCGCCCGGCCCGGCATGGCGGCCCTCTTCCGCATCGTCATCGCCGAACTGCCGCGCTTCCCCGAGCTGGGGGAGTCTCACTTCGAGCGCGGGAAGATGCCTTACTTCGACTCGGTACGCCGCTATCTCGACACCGAGAACGCCCTGGGAACGGCGAAGCTGGACGACACGGAGCTTGCGGCGACCCAGTTCCTCGGGATGATCTCGAACTACGTCTTCTGGCCCCGGATGCTGCTCATCGACTGGTCTCCTGACGACGCATCGATGGCACACGTCGTGGACGAGGCCGTGCTGATGATGGAAGCCAGATACGGCGCGGCGAACACTGCCAACCGAAGCAGCCGTTCGTAGCGCATGAAGGTTGATGGACGGGGCGACAACGTTGCTCCGGCCGAAGCAGGCTGGTCTACGAGGCGCACCGTCGTCCTCTCAGGCGAGAGTGGCGCCGTACGCGGTGAGCACGGAGCGCAGTGGCTGGAAGAAGCTGACCTTGCTGTTCCCGCCGGACAGCACCCCGTAGCCGATGCCGGCGTAGAACAGCGGGCCGCCGCTATCGCCGCTCCCGATGGGGATGTCGGTGGCGATCGTCCCGACAACCTGTTTGCCCCCGCCGAAGTTCACGGTCTGGTTGAGGCCGAGGACCTTCCCGCACGTCTTCTTCGTGGTCATCCCGCTCTTGCACACTTTCTGCCCCACTTGCGGGGTGCCCGCGCGCAGGATCAGCTGGGTGCTGCCGTCGTAGAGGTCGACCCGGCTGCGCCCGGAGCCGGAAAGGTCGCGGACGCGGCCGTAATCGGTCACCGGGAAATGAGTGTCCACGCTGGGGCCGATACCTTGCCAGTCCAGCCCGTGTTCGGTGCAGTGCCCGGCCGTGAGGATGTAGCGGACGCCCTTGACGAGGATCGCGAACCCCGCTGAGCAGTAATACGGTTCACGGCCGGGGCCCGGCGAGACCGTGTACATCGCATCACCGCCGTACACCGTCGACTGCTGTGCCGCACCGGCCGCGGCCGGTGCGGCGGAGGCGACCGGGCAGGCCAGCAAGACGGCCGCGGCCGCGGAAATAAGCACCCCGGCCTGCTTACGGCGTGAGCTGCCGAACATGGTCAGATCCTTCCGTCCTTTGGAGACTGGATATGTGCGACCAGTCCAGTGCCGCGCGGTCCGCGACACAAACGGAGTCAGCCTGACGAGTGATCAGAAGCCGTCGGCCGCCACGATCGTGCTATCCGGCTATTTCGGTTGTCGTCCCGGCGGCTGAACGCCATGATGCGACCGTGATTCAGGTACGAGTCGGCTCCAACCAAGACTTTCTGCGGCTGACAGCCGATTCCACAGAGGACGGTCCGCCACGGTGCTTGCTCGCCGAACTGCAGCTCGACGGCTTGTCCGCGTCGGTTCTCCTCGCGCAACACTATGCGACAGGGTTCGCCGATCTCGCGGAGTTCTTTCAGGAGCACGGCGATGACTGGCGTGGCTGGGACGGGGTCCGGACCTGGGAGTCTCTCGAAAAAGAGCTGAGAATCGATGCGTCGCACCAGAGCGGCCACGTACAGTTGCGGGTCACCCTCCAGAGGTTTCGGCCCGACTGGGGAAACGACGGCTGGACCGCGACCGGTGATTTGACGATCGAACCCGGAGAACAACTCTCCCGAATCGTCCAAGACATCAAGGTACTGGTGACTGGCTCGTAGCGATTCACCAGCACGACGGGAGATCCGAAGGCCGGCTACAGGTGATTCGCCGGGGTTTCGTAGATGATCTCCAGTCCGTCCTCGTCGTCCCATTGTTCGCCGACCCGGACGAAGCCGTACTGCGATGCCAATCGGTAAGATGCGGTGTTGTCGGGGCTGATCGTGACCCGGACGGTGTGCACCAGCGGCTCCTTGGCGGCCCGCGCCAGCAACGATTCCAAGGCTGCTCGCGCGTAACCGCGTCGCCGGTATGCGGGGTCGACGGCGTAGCCGATCTCGACCATCCCCGCTGTGTCAGGAGGCCCGTGGTAGCCGGCTGTTCCGACAGCCAGCAGCCGTTGCCGATCCCAGATTATGCCGGTGACCCAGGCCGCACTGCCGGGGTCGGCCGCGACCTGTTCGGCGCGCCTGCGCCACAGCCCACGCCGGTCCGGTCCGGCCAGGTAGGCCGTCAGGGGTACCGGGCCGGCCGCGGTTGCTCCGGCCAGATCGCCGAGAGCGAGCGAGTCGAACACAGGGCCGGTCAGCTGCACGATGCGAACGTCCGGCTTCGGCGTGGTCGATTTCGCCGCGTGATGATCGTCTGGCATGGGGGCGAACCTGCCACGGACGAGAGCATGACGCATCCGAAATACCACGGCTACCGTGAACCAAACCCGGCCTGCGCGACACCCGGGTTTGCCTTGACCCCGACGTGGCACATCAGGGCGCACTTGGCAGGGCTCGTGCCGTACGTAACGATGACGCGGTGCTGGTTCAGGTGGAGCGGTCTTCCCAGGGGCCCGGCGATGCCGCGCCGGTCACCGTGATGACCTCGGTCGGGACCGTGCCGGCGTTTTGGGGCGGAAACCCGGAAGCGGCAGCGGGCGAGCACTACATCGAGTGGGAACTGGACGAGGAGTTCCGGTGGGGGTTCAACTGCTCGCCGGTCGCAGTCGAGGAACCGCGCCTTTGGCAGAACGAACGCGGAGTCTTCTGCCGAGGACGACTCGGCCTCACCGGGTTCGAGGGGGCGCAGCCGTTCGCGCATCTTGAGCTGGCCGGCGCGATGATCGACCTCGGCCATATCGACGGCCTGCCTCCCGGGATGGACGGCGAATGGATCGAGATCAACCTGAGCCCTGAGAAGATCAAGATCTATCCCTACCAGCTATGACCGTCATTGCCGCCACGGCCGCTGATCGAGGTCGGGGCGTTTCAGCGCATCGTGGAGTTGGTAGACAGGGCGGGTGAACACCTTCTACCACTTGTGCTTCGTCGTCCAGGACATCGGACGGGCGACCGAGGACCTCACGTCGACCCTGGGTGTGACCTGGAGTCCGGTCCGCGCGGGCACTCTCGGGGACTGGGACTACAACATCGTGTTCTCCGTCGAGGGGCCACCGTTCTTCGAGGTGATCCAGGGCCCCGCCGGTAGTCCGTGGGACGCGACCGACGGTTCCCGCTTCGACCACATCGGCTACTGGTCCGAGGACGTCATGGCGGACAAAGAGCGTTTGGTGGATCGAGGCGCGCCGATCGAGTTCGACTCCTGCCCCTACGGTCGCTCCTTCACCTACCACCGCCTCGACAGCATCGGAGCCCGGATCGAGCTGGTGGACCTCGCGGTCCAGCCAGGGTTCCTCGAAACCTGGGCCCCGGACGCGGCGGCGATGCCCGCGCTCGACCTCGACGATCCGACCACCGGACCGGTCGCGCCGAACTATTGAGGGGCAGATGTGGCGTGTCCGCGGAATGGGTCAGTGACTCCGCGTGGCACCGGAAATCGGGCGCCGACTGTGTGGATTTCGGTGCGTTGGACGCTCAGAAATCCACACAGTCCCGGATGACCGGACCGGTCACGGCCAGGTGGCCCGAGAGGCTTGAGGGGGGTGTGGAGGCTTCCTTGCCGAACCGGCCACACGGGACGCCGCCACCGCCTAGGATCTGCCTGGCGTAGCCGGTCGTCCGGCGGAGAGTTCGTGGAAGGCAGGCATGACACCCCTTACGAGCACGGTCATCGAAACCATCCCGCGAGTGTTGCTGCTCGTGGTGGGGATACTCGGCATGGTCTTTTCGATCAAAGGCCGGTCCAGGGGAGTTTCCGGCCTGATGGTGGCCGCTTTCGTCATCATGATCGTCACGACGGTGGTGAGCATCGCCTGGCAGTTCGTCGTGATGAACCTGTCGTCCTGGGCCGACGACCTCAGCGCCAGTGAGATCCGCTTGATCTTCATGGGGGTCGGCATCCCGCTCGACGCCGGCGCGGTGCTGTCCTGGCTCCTGGTCGCGGTCGGCGTCGTCAAGAGTGGCCGTTCGCTCCGGCAGCCGGGTCCCGCACCGTATCCGGCCCCCGCGGGCTACCCGATGACCGCGCAGCCGGGCTTCCCGGCCCAGCAGCCCGTGAACCAGCAGCAGCCCATCCCGCCGACTCAGCAGCCGCCGAGCTGACGAGAGGGACAGCGGCCGGTGGTCAGCGCGGCGCGCCGAACCACCGGCCGAGCGCCGCTTCGAGGTCGTCCGGGTCACCGGCCCAGCACACGTAGCCGTCCGGGCGGATGAGCATCGGCTCGGTGTCGGCGCCCTGACCGGCGCGGTCGACCCGGTCCGGCCAGAGGTCGGCGACCTTGGCGAACCGGTCACCCGGGTCGATCAGGACGCCGCGCCCGGACCGCAGCAGTTCGTGTGCGCGGACGGGGCCGAGGTCCGCGTCCGGCGCGGCGCGGCCGACGAGCGGATGGCTCCCGGAACCCGGCATCGGGTAGGTGATGGCCATCCCGGACAGCAGGTCGCCCAGATGACGCTGGACCTCCGGAAGTCGCGTCATGGCGGCGAAAAGCTCCTTGGCGGCCAGCACTTCCGGATCGCGGGTGCCCGCCCAGTCCATCAACAGGCTTTGCGCCTGGACGTTGCGCAGCACGGCGGCTCCGACCAGATGCCGTTCCGCGTGATAGGTGTCCAGCAGATCCCCGGGCGCCCATCCGTGCACGGCGCCACCCAGCTTCCAACCGAGGTTGAGCGCGTCCTGGATCCCGGTGTTCATGCCCTGCGCACCGAGCGGAAGGTGGACGTGCGCGGCATCGCCCGCCAGGAACACCCGTCCGTGCCGGTAGTGCTCGACTTGCCGGGCCGCGTTGGTGATGCGGCGGGCGTAGCGCAGTTCGAGCAGTTCCACCCGTGACCCGTACACCCGTCGCAGGCCGTCCCGGATCTCCTCTTCGGTGATCGGGACGTCCCGGGGCACCGAGCGGCCCGGCCCGCCGACGACCAGCCTGCGCAGCTCCCGGCCTTGCGGATCGGTACCGAGCGCGAACAGCGCCACCCAGTCCCCGTCGTCGTTCCAGGTATGCGACATCACCTGGTCGGCGCCGCTCAACCGGACGTCGGCGGCGATCACGGTGGCCGTTCCCGCTTTGCCGGGGAAACCGGCCCGCAGCAGGGATCGCACGGTGCTGTGGGCGCCGTCGGCGGCGACGAGGTAGCGGCAGCGGACGGTGGTGCCGCCCGCGAAGGTGGCGGCGACCCCGTCCTCGTCCTGGGCGAGGCCGATCAGTTCGTGGTCACGCCGGACGTGGAGGCCCTGCGCGGCAAGGTGCCGCTCAAGGAATCCCTCGATGACCACCTGCGGCACTGATCGCCACGGCAGGCGGTGCCCGGCGTGTTCGGGAGAGAACGGGACGCCGGCGAAGTGACCGGCGCTGGTCGGGTAGTTTCCGTTGTCCAGCAACGGTTTCAGCAGGCCGCGCTGATCGAAGGCCTCCAGTGTGCGTGACTGCACACCGCCGGCTTTGGACAGGTCGCTGCGCTGCGGCAGCCTGTCGGCCAGCACTGCCGGGACCCCCGCGAGAAGCAGTTCGTTCGTCAGCGTCATACCGGTCGGACCGGCGCCGACGACGAGCACCTCGGTGTCCATGGATTCTCCCTCTGGTCGTGTCGATCAGGACGAGGACAACGTTCCGCCCGCCGAACCGGGTCAGGCCACGAACAAGTGAGAACGTGCTGATATCCGACACCGATTAGGCTCGAAGCCGTGGAATCCGACTACGACGAGCTGGATCGACGGCTCGTGCACGCCCTCCAGATCAACGGCAGGGCTCCGTTCAGCACGATCGCCGAGGTTCTCGGCGTGTCGGATCGCACCATCGCCCGCCGGTACGCGCGATTACGGTCGGCGGGGGCGGTGCGGGTGCTCGGCGGCGTCGATCCGATCGCGCTGGGCGCGGAGCTGTGGTTCCTGCGGGTGCGCTGCGCGCCCACCGCGTCGGGTGCCGTCGCCGAGGCGCTGGCCCGACGTCCCGACACGTCCTGGGTAAGCCTCACCTCCGGCGGCACCGAGATCACCTGCACGGTCCGTACGGAAAGCGAGGAAGACAGCGAGACGCTGCTGCTGGCCAAGCTCCCGCGCACCCCGCGGGTGGAAGGCGTGACAGCGCATTCCGTACTGCACGCCTTCTATGGCGGCGCGGACAGCTTCGTCGCCAAGATCGGCTCGCTCGACGAGGAGGCGATCGCGCGGCTGCGTCCGCCACCGGTGCCGTATCGCCCGGGACCGGTGCGGCTCGACGACGGTGACCGGAAGCTCCTCGCCACGCTCTCCATGGACGGCCGGGCCGAGCTCGCCCAGCTGGCCGCGGTGACCGGCTGGTCGCCGACGACGGTCCGGCGACGGATGGCCGAACTGCGCGAACGCGGCGTGCTGTATCTCGACATCGACGTCGACGGGAGCCTGTTCGACGTCAGCACCCGGACCGTGCTGTGGCTCTCGGTCGCCCCCGCCTACCTGGAAGAGGCCGGTACGGCCCTGGCCGGGCATCCCGAGATCGCGTTCGCCGCGGCCACGACGGGGCCGACGAACCTGTGCGCCACCGCGGTGTGCGCGAACCAGCGGGATCTGTACCGGTACCTGACGACCCGGGTGGCCGCCTTGCCCGCCATCACGCAGATCGAGACGGCGCCGGTGATCAAGACGGTCAAGCGCGCCGCGAACCGGGCGCGGTGACGTCGCGTCAGTTCTTCCCGCTCAAGTAGGCGAGCACCGCGAGAACCCGCCGATGCCCGCTGTCCTCCGGCAATCCGAGCTTCGCGAAGATGTTCCGGATGTGCTTGTGCACCGCGCCGTCGCTCACCACCAGCAATTCGGCGATGGTCGTGTTGTTGTAGCCCTCCGCCATGAGCCCGAGCACCTCGCGCTCGCGCGCTGTCAGCCCTTCGAGCGGATCGGTGGCCCGGCGGTGTGCCATCAGCTGGGTGATCACCTCGGGGTCCATGGCCGTCCCGCCCTTGACGACCCGGTCCAGCGCGTCGAGGAACTTCTCGACCTTCCCGACCCGCTCCTTGAGCAGGTATCCGACGGCGCCCTTGCCGTCGGCCAGGAGCTCCGCCGCGTACCCGGTTTCGACGTGGGCCGACAGCACGAGCACCGGCAGGCCGGGGTGCATCTTCCTCGCCTTGACGGCGGCGCGGAGGCCTTCGTCGGTGTGGGTCGGCGGCAGCCGGACGTCGGTGATCACCGCGTCGGGCCGGTCGTCGGCGACCAGTTCGAGGAACGCGTCCACATCGTCCACCGCCGCGACGACGTCGATGCCGGAGGTGTTCAGCAGCAGCACCAGGCCTTCGCGCAGCAGCGCGTCGTCCTCGACGATCACGACCCGCATGGCAACTCCACCTTCAGTACGGTCGGCCCACCGTGGGGGCTGGACAGCTTCAAGGTCCCGTCGAACGCCTCGGCGCGTTTGCGGATCCCGGACAGGCCGCTGCCGCCGGATTCGTCGGCGCCACCGTGGCCGTCGTCGCGGATCTCGATGAGGAGGGTGTCCGCGGTGCCGTCGAGCGTGATCCAGGCGTGCTCGGCGCCGGAATGCTTGGTGACGTTGGTCAGCGTCTCGGCGACGACGAAGTAGGCGGCCGCTTCGACGGCGGCGGGACGACGGCTGTCGCTGCGAACGTCCACAGTGCACGGAACGGGGCAGCGGTCGGCCAGCGCGGTGACCGCGCCGTCGAGGCCGCGGTCGGTCAGCAGCGGCGGGTGGATGCTCCGGACGACGGTCCGCAGCTCGGCGAGCGCGCCGGTCGCGGTGTCCTGAGCCTTGCTCAGTAACTCCCGTGCCTTTTCCGGATTCTTGTCGAAGATCGAGTCGGCGATCCCCAGTTGCAGCACCACTGCCGCGATCCTCGCCTGCGTCCCGTCGTGCAGGTCCCGTTCGAGACGGCGGAGTTCGTTGCCGTGCGCCTCCAGCGCGGCGGCACGGGTCGCGGCCAGTTCGACGACGCGGTCGGTCAGCACGACACCGGGCGCGGGGGCGAGCAGCTTGCGCGCGACGGACGCCTGCCACCGCGCCACCGCGGGGGCCAGGAACACGAGCGCCATCATGCCGACACCAGTGATCGCGCTGAGCGCCGCCGTGGGCCAGGACGTCACCATGAACCCGAGTGAGCTTTCCAGCCCGCCGGGCACCGTCGGCCAGACGAACGCCGTGACGACCTGCCGGAGACCGCCGAGCGGCAGCGCGACGGCGAAGATCCCGATGACGAACCCGGTCGCGCCGTGGAAGGCGAGCCAGCCCAGGTCCCGCCGCGAGGCCGGATCGGTCACCGGGTTGCCGTCCCGGTACGGCGCGGGGATCGGCTCGTCCAGCAGGCGGGCGGCGCGCCGGCGTTCGAAGTCGACCGGACGGCGGATCAGCCGGAGCGCGACCGGCAACGCCGGGATCCCGACGCCGAACGGGCACATCAGCAGCACGAACAGCATGCCGACGAGTACGAACCAGGACACCATCGAAGAGGCCGCGCCGACAGCCAGGTACCGGATCGCGGACCAACAGGACCGCAGCCGGGTGATCACCCGGACAGTCTCCCATCCGGCGGGGACCGGCCTGAGGGTGGTGCCCGGCTTGCTCTCGCTCGCGTGAGCTGGGCCACTACGGGTACGGGCGATCGTGGAAGCCCGGCTTCACCGTGACGAATACCCGATTCGTGGGCGCCGACAGCTTCGGAATTCGTCGTCGCCGGTCGATCGAGACTTCGAAGATCGTTCTCAAGGTCCGTACAAGAGATGAATGATACTCCGCCGCAATCCCGTTTTCACCGTCGGCGGGGTCACGATCGGATTCGGGTACGCGATAACGGTTCGCGCGTATCGGCCGTGAATGCATCCGGAATTCAGGCTTGATTGTTTCGGCCCGAATGACATCGACGACGATGAGGCCGAGGTAAGCGGAGCGGCGACTCTTGCTCACCATGGTCGAATCCGCGATGCTTGCGTGGGGGTCACGGATCAGAGCCTGCCACTTCGGCTCGGCGGCGGAGAGCCGGTCGAGTACGCGGTCGTTTTTGGCTTGTCGTGAGCGGTGGGAGACGTGGGGACCGGGCCTCGGACGGTGTCGGACGTCATGGGGGATGCATGATCGATTCGAATGCACGGCTGTTCCGTTCGGTGACGGCGCATGAGGAAATAGTCACGATTCCCATTCTTTCGCTGAGAGCGGGTGAGTCGCCCCGGCTGAGAGGCGAGGACAAGAGACATGTCGCGCGGCTCGCGGAAACGGACGCACCGCTGCCGCCCATCCTGGTCGACCGGCGCACGATGCGGGTCATCGACGGGATGCACCGGTTGATGGCGGCGTCGATGAGGGGGCAGGACACGATCGACGTCGAGTTCTTCGACGGCGATCCCGAGGAGGGGTTCCTGCGGGCCGTGCGGGCGAACGTGACCCATGGCCTCCCGCTGTCCCAGGCCGATCGCCGGGCCGCGACGATCCGGATCGTCGCCGCCCATCCCCGCCTGTCGGATCGGACCATCGCGGAGATCACGGGTCTCGGTGCCAGGACCGTGGCGTCGATCCGGCGGTCCACCGACTCCGTTCCGGAGGTGGCCGCGCGCATCGGCAGGGATGGCAAGGTGCGCCCGTTGAACCACGAGGAGGGGCGGCAGCGGACCGCGGAGTTCATCGCGTCGAACCCGAACGCGTCGCTGCGCGAGGTCGCCCGGGCCGCCGGTGTCTCACCCGGCACGGTACGGGCTGTCCGCAAACGGCTCGAACGCGGTGAGGAGGCCGAGTCCTCCGAGTCGCGATCGAATGGTGAGGCGGAGAAGGACGCCGCGCGACTCGAGCCCGTCGCGGGGGAGGCCGACGCGGTCACCACCGCGAAGTTCGGCGCGGAAGTGGCCAAGTCGCCGGGCGTGGACCACGATGTGGCCCGGTACGCACTGGAGAAACTGCTGCGGGATCCCTCTTTGCGGCACAACGAGCAAGGCCGACGGCTGTTGCGGCTCATTCAGCACACCGCGGCCGAGGCCAAGGATTGGCTCGGTTCCACGGAGGCTGTTCCCCCTCACTGCCTGGCGATGATCACGAGCCTCGCCCGCCACTTTTCGGAGATCTGGCTCTCCCTCGCGGAAGAACTCGACGATCGCGCGGCGATCGCCGACCCCTGGGGCGTCCGTCCGGTGGACGACCCGAAATGACCGCCCCGGCGGCGCCGGTACGCCCGGCGCCGCCGGGTGTTCCACGGGGTGAAACCTCGCGAAGAAACGCGTGACAATCCGCCGCGTTCGGCAAAGAATGATCGGCGCACATCGCGGGCATTATCCGGTCATTCCGTTGTGTGGGATTTGGCCGGGTGCCAATTGTTTCCTGTATTCGTGTTCAACTGCGCAAAAGGTGGCAGTTGAACGCCGTGGCATGAGTGCCGGGTAGGGACGAAGTTAAGGAGCTGGAAATTGCGGTTCGCACTGGGGCGCGACGATCTGCAACCGACAGAAGAAGTGGAAATTCGTTTTCTCTCCGCGGGTGACTCCCCGCGGATCGCGGGCGAGAGTATGGAACACGTGGAAATGCTGGTGGCCGCCAGCGTGCCGCTGCCGCCGATCGTGGTGCACCGGCCCTCGATGCGGGTGATCGACGGCGTGCACCGCCTTCGGGCGGCGATGCTGGCCGGCCGCAAGACGATCGCGGTGCGGTTCTTCGAAGGCACCGAGGAGGACGCGTTCATCCTGGCCGTGGAGTCCAACACCACGCACGGCCTGCCACTGTCGACGGCCGATCGCAGACAGGCGGCGGAACGCATCATCGTCACCCACAGCCGCTGGTCCGACCGGATGATCGCGTCGGTGGTCGGCATGTCCGCCAAGACGGTCGCCGCGATCCGCCGCGACAACATGGCCGGTGAGGAGAACGAGGCGGGCCGTATCGGGAGGGACGGCCGTGTCCGGTCCATCGACGTGAGCGCGGGGCGCAAGCTGGCACACGAGATCATCGTCGGCAATCCCAGCCTGTCGCTGCGCCAGGTCGCCCGGGCGGCGGGCATCTCGGCGGAGACCGTGAGGGACGTCAAGAAGCGGATGTTGCGCGGGGACGACCCGGTCCCGCGGAAACGGCAGGCGAAGCTCGGGGAGTGGGAGCCCGACGACCGGCTCTCCGGCCGTGTCGTCGCCCGGTACGAGGTGAAACCGCCGCCGGCGCTGGTGATGGCGCGGTTGCGGGAGGATCCCGCGCTGCGTCTCAACGAGAACGGCCGGGACCTGCTGCGGCTGCTGAACATCCACATGGTCCGGTCCGAGGACTGGAACAGGCTCGTCGACAGCGTGCCGCCGCACAGTACTGAAACGATCGCCGAACTGGCGCGCTATTGCGCCGAGAAATGGTCGGAGATCGCGTTCCGCATCGAACACAAAGGGTCGAAATCCGCCTGAGGGAGCTGAAAACGGGCCCCTCTCGATGACCTCCTTTGGTCATCGAGAGGGGCCCGTTTTCCCGCGGCAGTCAGGCGCGGGGGAGCAAGACGATCACCTTTTCGGCGTTGCGCTCGATCGCGGTGCGACTGTAGAGCAACGGGAAGTAGTCCCCGGTCCGCCAGCGCTCCAGCAGGTCGCGATAGTGCGGGCCGGTCGTGTCACCGGACTGGCCGGGGGCGCTGACCGCCTTGGAGCCGTCCCAGCGCCCGACGTCGAGCGCCATCTTGAACGAGCCGCCCACCCCCTGGCCGTAGGTGGAGGGGTCGTACTTCGAGACGTCCACCGTGTACCCGGAGCCGCCGCGCTCCACCGGGCCGACATGCCGTCCGGTGGTGCTGAGGAAGGACGTGTGCTGGAGGGCGCCCCAGCGCCATTTGCCCGGATCGTCGCCGAGTTTCCCGCGCACGTCGGCGTAGGCGGCGCCGAGCGTGGTCAGCAACAACCGGTCCCTGGCGGCCGCTCCGCCGGGCCCGAACCAACGGTCGGGATGTTCGAGCGCGTCGAGCATCAAGCCGACGTCGCCGCCGGGAATCGCCGCGAGCGACGCCGCCTCCTCGTTCAGGAACACGCGGAGGAACGCCGGGACGAGGTGATTGGTGAACCAGGGCTCGTAGAGCGCGGTGCCCGCCGAATCGACGTGGGCGACACCGTCGTACCCGCGGAGCAGGTTCAACGCCCGCTCGGTGTCGGGATCGGTGCTCCGCAACCCGGCCAGCAGCGGCACCAGGCGGCGAGCCGGCAGCGAAAGCTGGTCGTTCTGGAGCCGTACCGAATCGTCGACGGACTGCTTGCGGCCGGCGGTGAGCACGTCGTCGATGCGCTGCTTGCGATACGGGGGTTCCCACTCGTAGCCCACCTGGAACGGATGCCCCGCCGGGACGTTGTACTCGTTGGCGGAGGCGATGAAGCCGTTCTTCGGATTGTAGGAGCGGGGCAGTGCCGCGCCATCGTGAAAGCCGGTCCACTCGTGGCGGCCGTCCCCGGGGACCGGGAACAGCCCGTCGTAGCCGGAGCGCTTCGGAGCCAGCCCGGCCGCGACCCAGCCGATGTTCCCGCCGGTGTCGGCGTAGAGCAGGTTTTCCGCCGGCCCGCCCCACTGCCGCAGCGCGGCGGAGAAGTCGCCGAAGTTCCGTGCCCGCAGATAGCGCAGGGAGCCGAAATACGGTGCCGTCCCGGGTTCGGTCCAGGCCGTGCGCAGCGCGTAGGCCACCTGACGCCCAGCGTCGACCCGCAGTACGGGACCGTGCCGGGAGAACTGCATTTCGATCCGCTGCGGCGGCCCGTCCTTGACCGGCACCTCCTCGGTGACGGTCCGGAAGGACTCCCAGCCGTCGCCGTAGCGGTACCGGCCGGGATCGCCCGGGTCGAGCTTGTAGACGTAAAGATCCTCCTGGTCGATACCGAACACGGTCAGGCCGAACGCGACCGATTCGTTGTGCCCGATGGAGACCCCGGGCTGGAACGGCTCGCCCGCCCCGATCACGTCGAGGCCCGGCGCCGAAAGATGGCTGAGGTACCGCAGCGGCGGCGCGGTGAGCGCCCGGTGCGGGTCGTTGGCCAGTATCGGGCGCCCGCTCGCGGTCCTGTCCGGCGACACCACCCAGCCGTTGCTGCCTTCGGCCATGCCGGAGGTGTAAGGAGGCTGCCCGCCGAAGGCAGGAGCGACGGGATCCAGCACGTCCGGCGGGATCGAACACGGGTCGATCCCGGCCGGGACCGCCGGGACGTGGGCGGGCTGGAGCGCATGGGAGAACTTGTCGGCCTCGATGCCGCCCGCGCAGACCAGGCGGGAGCGGAGCACCTCCGACGCCGCGTTCATCGACAGCCCGTGCTTGCGGACGCGCACCACGTCCTCCGGCCGCCATCGCCCAGGCTTGAAGCCGAACTCGGTGAACTCCGGCGGCAGGCTTTCCGGGTGCTGCTCGATCCAGTCCAGCCGGGCGTTGACGCCTTCGGTGAACAGGATCGCCGCTTGTTTCGCCTCGGGACCGTACGCCGCCCATTCGCGGTCCATGTCGCCGCGGTAGAGGAGCAGCCGGGCCGCGCGATCCTGCTTCACGAACGACGGGCCGAGGATCTCCGAGAGCAGCCCGAGACCGCTTCGCCGCCAGATGTCCATTTGGAACAGCCGATCGCGCGCGGCGTTGAATCCCTGCGCGAGGAAGAGATCGTCCGTGTTCCGCGCGTAGATGTGCGGCACACCCCAGTGGTCCACGACCATCCGCACCGGACGGCTCAGCCCGGGGACCTGGAAGGTCTCCGGACGCGGGCCGGCGATCGCGGCCGGGGGAGTCATGCCGGACAGCAGCGCGGAGACGGCCAGCAGCACGACCGCCTTCCGGCCGCGCCGCTTCATCGGACCGGATCCGGTTCGCTCCACGACATGCCGTCGGGCGTCGCGACGAGACCCCCGTCGAAGACCGGGGCGACCTCGCCCGCTTCGTCGCC
This sequence comes from Amycolatopsis thailandensis, assembly GCF_042723255.1. Taxonomy (NCBI): domain Bacteria; kingdom Bacillati; phylum Actinomycetota; class Actinomycetes; order Pseudonocardiales; family Pseudonocardiaceae; genus Amycolatopsis; species Amycolatopsis thailandensis. Next base: position 69,549 of record NZ_JBHXJK010000009.1, on the reverse strand, counting down.
GAGCTGCGCCCGGGTCTGCACCTGCGAACCCTCCTGCATCGCCTGGCGCACCACCGACGACCGGAACAACGGCGTCATGTTCTCCTCGCGGGCGTCGACCAGCGTGTCGACGGCGTCGGCGAACTCCGCCGAGCGCTGCTTGAGGCGCAGGACCCCCGCCTCGGTGTCGGCCAGGTTGAATTCCGTGCTGGACATCCCGGCGACGAGTTCGACGAACGACTCCAGTTCCGTGTCGCTGCTCTTGGTCACCTTCTTGGCCGACCAGAAGTACGAGTCCTCGTCGATGTGCATGTCGTAGAACGAGGTCAGGAACTCGTAGAAGACGCTGTACTCGCGGCGGTACCGCGCCTCGAACTCGTCGAAGGCCCGTTGCTCGCCGACATTCCCGTCCAGGACGCTGTTGATGGACCGGGCCGCCAGCAGCGCGCTGTAGGTGGCCAGGTGGACCCCGGAGGAGAACACCGGGTCCACGAAGCAGGCGGCGTCGCCGACGAGGACCATGCCCGGCCGCCAGAAATTCGTGTGGTGGTAGGAGTAGTCCTTGCGCACCCGCAACTGGCCGTACTGGCCGGTCGTGACACGCGTCGCGTCGGCGAGGTACTCGCCGATCATCGGGCACTCGTCGATGAGAGCCCGCATCGCCTCCTCGGGGTCGCCCTGGATCCGCGCCGCGTCCTCCCGGCGCACGACGGCGCCGACACTGGTCAGCGTGTCGCTGAGCGGGATGTACCAGAACCACCCGTGGCTGAACGCGACACACAGGATGTTGCCGGAGTTCGGGGCGGGCAGGCGCTTGCCGTTCTCGAAGTAGCCGAACAGGGCGAGGCTGCGGAAGAAGTCGGAGTACTTCCGCGAACCGCCGACCCGTTTGTGCAGGCGACCGGTGTTGCCGGAGGCGTCGACGACGTAGCGGGCCGAAACCTCGTGCTCGGTGCCGTCCGGATCGGTGTACCGCAATCCGCGCACCCGGCCGTCTTCACCCTCCACGACGTCGGTCACCGTGCGGTTCTGGCGGACGTCGACCCCTTTACGAGCGGAATTGTCGAGCAGGATCTTGTCGAATTTGCTCCGTTCGACCTGATAGGCGAACGAGGTCGGCCCGGCGACCTTGGGCGAGACGGAGAAGGCGAAGTTCCACGGCGTCGGGTTGGCGCCCCACCGGAAAGTGCCGCCACGCTTGCGGAGGAAACCGGCTTCGGCGATCTCTTCGTCGACGCCGAGCAGATGACAGATGCCGTGGATGGTGGACGGCAGCAGCGATTCACCGATCTGGTACCTGGGGAACGTCTCCTTCTCCAGAAGCAGGACGCGATGCCCTCGCATGGCCACCAGCGATGCGAGCGTCGAACCCGCCGGGCCGCCGCCGACGACCGCTACGTCGAATTCCTCGTGTCGTGCCGTACTCATTCGACCTCCTGGAACACGTTTCCGGAATCTCTCGATTTCTCGGTTCCAGGGTTTCACAACGACCGCCGGTTACCCACCTTTGACAGTTTTCCCCAACGGACACGGAACTGTTCCAGGGTACGAGAAAAAGCGTCGTCGGAACAATTTCCGACGACGCCTTTCCCGGTGTTTCAGCTCACCCGGCGACGTATCCGTACCAGGCTGAGCGCGACGAGACCGCCGCTGAGCGCGAGATAGACCGCGGTCTCCAGCGTCTGGAAGGTCCAATAGCGACTGGCGGGCTGGTAACTGACGTCGACGTGGAGGTCGTATTTGGCGAGGCACACCGCGGCGTCGCCGAACGTGCCGCCCGCCCCGGTCTTGGGCGGGGTGTTGATGCACGCGCCGAACTTGCCGCCGTCGATGGTCTTGCCGTCCGGCGTGCGCAGCGGACTGGTGTCGGCGATCCAGGCGTCGGGCGCGTTCGGGACCCGCACCCCGTGGATGACCGAGCCGCCGGTGATGCTGCCCAGGTTCTGCGCTTCGTTGATGGCCTCGGCCGTCATCGGCAGCGTGGCGTGTTCGGCCGGCACGAGGTTGGGCCGCACCGTGTTGGCGAAGAAGAACTGGAAGGCGATGAAGCCGACCAGGGTCAGCGCCATCGCGGGCAGTGTCCGCCGCAGCAGGAGGCCGGCGACGGTGCCGACCGTGAACGCCAGCGCGGCGTAGCCGATCGGGGCGATGTAGCGAGCGCCGAAGACGAACGTGCTGAACTGGTTCTTGACGACCTCGTCGAACGGTGCCGCCGCCCAGGTGAGCGCCGCGCCGGCGACTCCCGTGAGGACCATGGCGCCGACGCCGACGACGAGGACCTTGACGAGCAGCCAGCGCTGCCGGGTGACACTTTGGTTCCACGCCAGCGTGTGCGTGTTTCCTTCGAGTTCCCGCGCGATCATCGGCGCGCCCCAGAACGTCCCGAGGATCGCGGGGATCAGGGCCAGACCGGCCGCGAGGAACAGCAACGTGTTCTCGTAGGCGGCGCGGAACTGGGCCGTCGCCTGCGCGCAGTCGCCCTGGCTCCGGCAGGCCGCCTGGTAGACGTCGTAGCCCTGGCGGACATCCGTGCCCACGTACACCAGGTAAGCGACGATCACGGCCAGCGCCACGAGTCCCGCGAGTGCTTGGACGCGGAACTGCCGCCAGCTCAGCCACATCATCGCTGGGTCTCCCATGCCTCGGTCCTGGCGTCCACGCCGATTTCCATTCCCGCCGCCCGGCCCATGTACGCGAGGACGAGTTCTTCGAGCGAGACCGGTTCGGGCGGGTAGGGCAGCGGCCCCGCGGCGGCGTCGATGCGGACGAGCGCGTGGCTGTAGTGGCCGCGGTGTTCGGTCCGGATGACCTCGGTACCGGGGGGAAGCCGGTCGAACCCGCCACGCGGCGCGGCCATCCGGGCGTGACTGTTCAGCAGGTGGCGGACGTCGCCGGCGACCTGCACCCGCGAATCGCACAGCACGATGAGGTAGTCGCAGACCTGCTCGATGTCGTCGAGCAGATGCGAGGACAGCACCGCGCTGGCGCCGAGTTCGACCACGAACTCCATCAGGTTACGGAGGAAACCCTTGCGCGCCAGCGGATCCAGTGCCGCGGCGGGTTCGTCGAAGATCAGCAGTTCCGGTCGCTTGGCGGCCGCGATGGTCAGCGCGAGCTGCGCGCGCTGACCACCGGAAAGCTGGCCCGCCTTCTGTCGCGGGTTCAGTCCGACCTGCCGGATCCGGCGCTCGGCGAGCGCCGGATCCCAGCTCGGGTTCATCTTCGCGCCGAGTGTCAGGTGCTCGGCCACACTGAACGATCCGTACACCGGGGTGTTCTGCGCGACGAACCCCACCCTCGCCAGGTGCGCGGCGTTCGAGGCCGGACGGGAGCCCAGCACGGTCAACGAGCCCTCGGTCGGCTCGATCAGCCCGCAGGCGAGGTTCAGCAGGGTCGATTTGCCCGCTCCGTTCGGGCCGACCAGACCGATCACCCGGCCGGCGGGGACGGTGAGGTTGACGTCGGCGAGTGCCTGCTTGCCGCGGCGGCCGTATCTCTTGGCCAGGCCCGTGGCGTGAAACACCGGAGGGGAGTCAGCGAGTGGCATGGTCCCATCCTGGGATTTCGCCGATCTTCCCAGCATCAGCCCAAAGCATGGTTTCCGCTTTCGGCGGTCGCACTTTTGACCGGTTCTTCGACGAAGTCCCGCTGCTGGGCGAACTGCGTCCGATAGAGTTCCGCGTAGAGTCCGCCGTTGGCGAGCAGTTCCTGGTGCGTACCGCGTTCCTGGATCCGGCCCTCGTCGATCACCAGGATCTGGTCGGCGTCGTGGATGGTGGACAACCGGTGCGCGATGACGAGCGAGGTGCGCCCGGCGAGCGCGGTCTTCAGTGCTCGCTGGATGGCCGCCTCGGACTCGGAGTCCAGGTGGGCGGTCGCCTCGTCCAGCACCACGATCGGCGGCGACTTGATCAGGAGCCTGGCCAGCGCCAGCCGCTGCTTCTCCCCGCCGGACAAGCGGTAGCCGCGGTCGCCGACGACGGTGTCCAGGCCTTCGGGCAGCTGGGCGATGGTCGGCCAGATCCGGGCCGCCTCGCACGCCTCGACGAGCTCGGTTTCGGTGGCTTCCGGCCGCGCGTAGAGCAGGTTGGCGCGGATCGTGTCGTGGAACAGGTGCGCGTCCTGGGTGACCACGCCGACGGCGTCCTGCAGCGAGTCCAGGGTCAGGTCCCGGACGTCCTGGCCACCGATCCGCACCGTGCCGGACGTGGTGTCGTAGAGCCTCGGCACCAGGTTGGTGATCGTGGTCTTGCCCGCGCCGGAGGGCCCGACGAGCGCGGTGAGCCGACCCGCCGGGGCGTGGAAGGTCACCTCGTTCAGCACCAGCGCGCTTTCCCCCTGCTCCGTGACCCGCACCGGCACCGCCTCGAGGGAGGCCAGGGACACCTCGTCGGCGGAGGGGTAGCGGAAGGCGACCTGGTCGAACTCGACGTGCGGCGCGGTGCCGTTCCCGGCTCGCGGGGCGGGGAGGGGTCGGGCGTCCGGCCGCTCGGTGATGAGCGGTTCGAGGTCCAGCACCTCGAAGACGCGGTCGAAGCTGACCAGCGCGGTGGTGATGTCCATCTGGATGGTCGTCAGCTGGTTGATGGGGTTGTAGAGCATCAGCAGCAGGCCCACCAGCGCCACGAGCGTGCCGAGTTGCAGGCCGCCGTCGACGACCAACCAGCCGCCGAAGCCGTAGACCATCGCCGTCGTGATGGTGGTGAGCAGGGTGACCATGATGAACAGCAGCCGCCCGTGGACGGCCATCGAGATCGCGATGTCGCGGACCTTCCCCGCTTTGCTCGCGAAGTCCGCGGTCTCCTCGCGATGGCGGCCGTAGAGCTTGACCAGCATCGCACCCGCCACGTTGAACCGCTCGGTCATCGTCGTGCCCAGTTCGGCGTCGGTCTGCATACCGGTGCGCGCCAGCCGTTCCAGCCGGGCGGCGATGATCTTCCCCGGCAGGAAGAAGATCGGGATCAGCACCAGCGCGGTGAGGGTGATGGACCACGACAGGTAGAACATCGTGCCGAGCACCAGCACCAGGGTCAGCACCGTGGACAGCGCCTGCGACAACAGGGTGGAGATCCCTTGCTCCGCGCCGACGACGTCGGTGTTCAGCCTGCTGACCAGCGAACCGGTCCGCGTGCGGGTGAAGAACGCCAGCGGCTGCCGTTGCACGTGCGCGAACACTTTGGTGCGCAGGTCGAAGATGAGGCCCTGGCCGACCCGGCCGGAGAACCAGGTCTGCGCGTAGATCGCGAAGACGTTCACCACCGCCAGCGCGACGACGAGCAGGGCCAGCGTCACCACGACGGCCATGTTCCCGGGGATGATGCCGTCGTCGATGATCCCCTTCAGGAACAGCGGCGTCGACACCAGGATGACCGCGTCGACCACGGTCGTCAGCATCACGACGAGCAGTGACCAGCGATAGCGCAGGGCGTAGGGGATGATGCGCTTAACCGTGCCGGGTTTGATCGGCTGTGGTTCGACAAGGCCTTCGACGCGCAGCCCGATCGTGCCGAGGCTCGGGTCGTCTCCGATGGTCACGAAAGTCTCTCCTCAGTTGTGGTCGAAAAACTCGGTGATCGCCGCGTTGACCGCGTCCGGACGTTCGAGGCAGCCGAGATGTCCCCCGTCGGGGATCTCGACCAGGTCGCAGAGGGGGATCGCCTCGGCGACCTCGGCGCCGAGGTGCGGAGGGGTGATGAGGTCGTCGGTGAAGGTCACGACCCGGCAGGGAGCCGTGACGCGGCGCAGGGCCGCGCGCCGGTCGCCAGCCAGGTCGGCCCAGACCTGCCCGGTGGCAACGGTCCCGGTGCCGGACATCTCGAACACGTCCAGCCAGCTCGCCACGGCGGCGTCGTCGTCCAATGTGGATGGTGAAAACATCTTGAACACCGTCGTGGCGGCCTCGTACGCGGCGGGAAGCCGTACGCCGCTTTCCACCAGCGCGATCTCGGCTTCGGTCTGCGCGAGCCGGGCGGCGTCCGCGCGGGCCCTGGTGGCGATCAGCACCGCGGACCGCACGAGTTCCGGATGGTCGATCGCGAGTTCCTGCGCGATCATCGAACCCAGTGACATGCCGACGATCCGGCACGGCGCCAGGTCGAGCGCCTCGATCAGTCCTTTGGTGTCGGCGACGAAATCCGCGAGCGAGTACTTGCCCGCCGGCGCCTCGGACGGCGGGATGCCGCGGTTGTCGAACACGACCGTGGCGTAGCCCGCGGCGTGCAGCGCGGGTGTCTGGTGCGGTGTCCAGAAATGGCCCGCGGAGCCGGATCCCGCGATCAGCAGAACCGGTTCGCCGCCGCCCGAATGCTTGTACGCCAAGCGGATTCCGTTCGTGGTGACGAAATCCGTGGCGTGCCGGTAATCGGCGCCACCCATGTCGTTTCCCTCCAGCCTGATCGGCGGAGGGCGTGCGATGCCGCGTCCGTCCCGGTTCAGGAGCGGCGTCACTATGGCACGGGGCAGGTCGGCGGTACAGGTTTCGCGGACGGCCGTGATTGACAGTGGTGCCACCGTGTCCAACTGTGGGCGCGACGTCAGTTGGGCGTCAACGAACGCCTGGTCGTTCGGTTGATGCGCCACGTTTCCGTGGGCCATATTGAGCCGCCTTGAGCCCGAGGAGGCCTGTCGTGTCCGATGCCGAGCTGACCGCCACCAGCCTGACCGCCGAGAAGATCCAGTCCTGGCTCGTCGAACGCGTGGCGCATTACGCGATGATTCCCGCCGAGGAGATCGAATTCGACGTCCCGCTGGCGAACTACGGGCTGGATTCGGTGTACGCCTTCGCGTTGTGCGGCGACATCGAGGACACGCTCGGTCTTCTCGTCGAGCCCATCCTGCTCTGGGACGTCGACACCGTCGCCGCGCTGACCACCCACCTCACCGAGATGGCCGCTGCATGAGTGGTCCGGACCTTCCGCTGACCTCGGCCCAGCTCGGCGTCTGGTATTCCCAGCGGCTCGCGCCGGAGAACCCGGCGTACAACATCGCCGAGTACCTGGAGATCCACGGCGACGTGGACGTCGACCTGCTGGTCGTGGCCCTGCGCCGGGCCCTGGCGGAGGCCGAGACGTACCGGCTCCGGTTCCGGCTCGAGAACGGGACGCCCCGGCAGTACCTCGACGCTTCGATGGAGCACCGGATCCACGTGGCGGACCTCGGTGCGTCGGCGAATCCACGCGAGGCCGCCGAAAAGTGGATGGCGGCCGATCTCGACCGGCCGGTCGACCTCCTGGCGGGCCCGCCTTCCGCGCACGCGGTGTTCCGGCTCGGACCGGATCGGGTCGTCTGGTACCAGCGCGCGCACCACCTTGTCCTCGACGGGACGAGTCTTTCGGTGTTCGCGGCAAGGGTCGCGGACGTCTACACGGCACTCGCCTCCGGGCGAGAACCCGAAAACGGTGTGCTGAAGCCACTTTCGGTCCTGCTCGACGCGGATCGCGCCTACCGGGAGTCCGCCGATCCCGAACGGGACAGGCGGTTTTGGCTCGACGCGCTGGCGGGTCTGCCGGATCCCGGCGGACCGGGGCCGGACCTGCCGTCGCGTCCCGTCTTGTGGATCGAAGAGATCGATGCGGACGAAGCCGCCGGGCTGAGGGCGGCGGCACGCCGGTTGCGCACGAGCTTCGCCGGTCTGGCGCTGTCCGCCGCGGCTCTCTACCGGCAGCGCACGACGGGGGACCGCGACGTGGTGCTCGGGCTGCCGGTCGGCGGGCGGACCTCGGTGCGGGAACTCGGAATTCCCGGGATGACCTCCAATGTGGTGCCCCTCCGGTTGGAGATCCCCCGGGACGGCACCGTCGGCGCGTTCGTCCGGCACACTTCGAGCGCGGTGATCGACTGCCTGCGTCACCAGCGGTACCCGTACGGGCAGATCCTCGCCGACCACGGACTCGTCGGCAGGGGTTCGCTGCGCTCCTTGAGCGTCAACGTGATGTCCCTCGGCCGTCCGCTGCGTTTCGCGGACGCCGTCGCCACCCGGTCCGGCCTGTCGAGCGGACCTGTCGAGGATCTGGGCATCGACGTCTTCGAGCGCGCGGCGGGTGGCGGCGTCCAGTTGCTCGTGGAGCTGAATCCCGCGCTGCACGACCCGGCGGCGGGAGCGGAGACCGCCCGGAGGTTCCGCCGGGTGCTGAACCGGCTGGCGGCCGCCTCGCCCGCCGAAAGCCTGCACCGCGTCGGCGTCCTCGACGACGACGAGCGGCGACGGGTGCTCGTGGACTGGAACCGCACCGAAACGGGTGACGACGTCGCGACCGCGCTCGACCGGTTCGAGCACCACGTCGCGCGCACCCCGGACGCGGTCGCGGTGGTGTGCGGCGAGGCTGAGCTGACCTACCGCGAGCTGGCCGACCGCGCGCGCGGGCTGGCCGGCTCGCTGCGTGAACGCGGCGTCGGCATCGAGTCGGTGGTCGCAGTCTGCCTGCCGCGCGGACCCGAGATGCTCACCGCGATCCTGGCGACCTGGCTGGCCGGAGCGGCGTACCTGCCGATCGACCCGGACCATCCCGCCGAGCGGGTGGAGTTCATGTGCGCCGACGGCGGTGCCACCGTGCTGATCGGGCCCGGCGGGGTGTCCGGCCGGGCGGGCGCGCGGGCGTCCGCGTCGGCGGTCGTGCCCGGCCAGCTGGCTTATGTGATGTACACGTCCGGTTCGACGGGCGTGCCGAAGGGGGTCGCGGTCACGCACGCGGGGCTGGCGAACTACCTCGCGTGGGCGGTCGAGTTCTACCGGATCGGTGCGGGGGACCGGGTTCCGCTGCACTCGTCGCTCGCGTTCGACCTGACGGTGACGAGCGCGCTGGCGCCGCTGATGTGCGGCGGCACGGTGGTGATCAGCCCGGAAGGCGGTCCCGAGGGGCTGGCCGCTCTGGTGCGGACCGGCGGGTTCGGACTGGTCAAGGTGGTGCCGGGGCATCTGCCGCTGCTGGCGGAAACGCTGTCGGCGAGCCAGCGGGCGTCGGCGGCGCGCCGGCTGGTGGTGGGTGGCGCGGCGTTGCCCGGCGCCGACGTGCGGGCCTGGCTGGCGGACGCCCCCGGCACGGTCGTGGTCAACGAGTACGGGCCGACCGAGACGGTGGTCGGCTGTTGCGTGTTCGAGCTGACCGCGGGACGGCCGGTGGGCGACGCGGTGCCGATCGGCCGTCCGATCGCGAACACCCGCCTGTACGTGCTGGACGACGCCCTCGGGCCGGTCCCACCGGGCGTGGTGGGCGAACTGTACGTGGCCGGAGCCGGGCTGGCCCGGGGTTACGCGGGCCGTCCGGGACTCACCGCCGAACGGTTCGTGGCCTGCCCCTTCGAAGGTCCCGCCGCAGCGGGACGGATGTACCGCACGGGAGATCTGGCGCGGTGGACCGCGGACGGGAATCTGGAGTTCCTGGGCCGGGTCGACGAGCAGGTCAAGATCCGCGGGTACCGGGTCGAGCCCGGCGAGATCGAAGCGGCGCTGGCCCGGCACCCGGCGGTCGCGCGGGCTGTCGTGGTGGCCACGGACGAGCCCGGCGATCGCGCGCGACTGGTGGCCTACGTGGTGCCCGTCGCCGGGTCCGAAGTGGACGTCCAGGAGCTGTGCCGGTTCGCCGCGCGGACACTGCCGGAACACATGGTGCCGTCGGTGATTCAGGTACTCGCGGAGATTCCGTTGTCTCCCAGCGGAAAGGTGAACCGGCGAGCCTTGCCCGCGCCCGAATTCGCGGCTTCGGACCGGGCGCCCCGCACCCCGCGGGAAGCGATCCTGTGCCGCTTGTTCGCGGAGGTCCTCGGGCTGGCGAGCGTGGGCGTCGACGACGATTTCTTCGCGCTGGGTGGGCATTCGCTGGCCGTCACCCGGTTGACCGGCCGCATCCGGGCCACCCTCGGCCTGGACGTGCCGATGCGGACCGTGTTCCGGGCGCCCACGGTGGCGGACCTCGACTCCCGGCTGGACACCGGCGCCGGGGCGCGGCCCGCGTTGCGGCCGGCGCGGCATCAGGACCCGGTGCCCCTGTCCTCGGCGCAGCGGCGTTTGTGGTTCCTGCACCGGATGCAGGGCCGGTCGGCGACCTACAACGCTCCACTTGCTTTGCGGATCACCGGCGCGCTGGATCGTGCGGCACTCGAGGCGGCGCTGGCCGACGTGGTGGCCAGGCACGAGCCGCTGCGCACCGTTTTCCCGGAAGTGGACGGGGTTCCCCGTCAGCGGATCCTCGCGCCCGAGGAGGCCCGCGAACGGTGGTCGGTCCACGAGGGCGGAGGGTCAGCCGCCCGCCACGAGTTCGATCTGGCCACGGAGTTGCCGCTGTGGGCCGAGCTGTCCGTGACCGGCCCGGACGAGCATCTGCTGTCCCTGGTGGTCCACCACATCGCGGGGGACGCCTGGTCGACGGGGCCGCTGGCACGGGACCTCGCCGCCGCGTACGCCGCCCGCAGCCAGGGCGAAGAGCCCAGGCTGCCGGAACTGCCGGTGCGGTACGCGGACTACGCGGTGTGGCAGCACGAGCTCATGGCGCGGGCAGACGATCCGGAGAGTCCGCTCGGCCGCCAGGTGGGCTACTGGCGGGACCGGCTGGCCGGCCTGCCCGACCGGCTGCGACTGCCTACCGACCGGCCTCGTCCGGCCGTCGCGACCCATCGTGGCGACCTGATGCCGTTCCGGATCCCGGCCGCGCTGCACCGGGTTCTGGGGGACCTCGCCAGGGAAAACGGTGCCACCCTGTTCATGGTCGTGCACGCGGCGCTGGCCGCACTGCTGACCCGGCTCGGCGCGGGGGACGACATCCCGCTGGGAGCGCCGATCGCCGGACGTCTCGACGCGGTCCTGGACGATCTCGTCGGCTGCTTCGTCAACACGCTGGTGCTGCGGGCCGACGTCTCCGGCAATCCGACTTTCGAGGAACTGCTCCGGCGGGTCAGGGAAACCGATCTGGCCGCGTACGAGAATCAGGACGTCCCGTTCGAACACCTGGTGGAGGTGCTCAACCCGGAACGCTCCCCGGCTCGGCACCCGCTTTTCCAAGTCAGCCTCACCTTGCAGGACGCGTCGCTCGCGACCTTCGGGTTACCCGGTCTCGAAACCCGGCCGGAACCGATCGGCACCGGCACGGCCCGGTTCGACCTGATGGTCAGCCTGACCGATCGCTACGGGGAGGACGGCGCGGCCGCCGGTGTCGAAGGGACGGTGGAGTACGCGACCGATCTTTTCGACGCCGCGACGGTCCGGACGCTGCTGGATCGGCTGAACCGGCTGCTGGAGCAGGCCGCCGAGGATCCCCGGCGGCGCGTGGGTGATCTCGACCTGCTGGCTCCCGGCGAACGACGCTGGCTCCTCGACGAGGTGCACGACAAAGCCCTCGAAGCACCCGACGAGACCTTGGTGACCTTGTTCGAACGGCAGGTGGCCGCCGCGCCGGACGCGATCGCCGTGACCTTCGACGGCGCCGATCTGACCTATGCGGAGGTGAACGTTCGCGCGAACCGCCTGGCTCACCGGTTGGTGGACCGGGGTGTGGGCCCGGAGTCGGTCGTCGGGGTGGTGGCGCCGAGGTCGGCCGAGCTGGTGGTGGCCTTGCTGGCGGTGCTCAAGGCGGGTGGCGCGTACTTGCCGCTGGATCCGGAGTCGCCGGCGGATCGGATCGGATTCGTGCTCTCGGACGCGGGTGCCGTATGCGTCCTGGCGACGCCGGACTGCGTTTCGCTTGTGCCGCAAGGTGTTCCGACCGTGTCGACGGAGAAAGCCGGTGTGGCGCCGGACGCGGACCCGATCGTCCCGCTGCTTTCCTCGAACGCGGCGTATGTGATCTATACGTCGGGCTCGACGGGGACGCCGAAGGGTGTGGTGGTGCCGCATCGGAACGTGGTGGCGTTGTTCGCCGTCACGAAGGGGTTGTTCGGGTTCGGTGCGGGTGATGTGTGGTCGTGGTTCCATTCGTTCGCGTTCGATTTCTCGGTGTGGGAACTGTGGGGCGCGTTGGTACACGGCGGCCGCGTCGTGGTGGTGCCGTTCGAGGTGTCGCGTTCGCCGCGGGAATTCGCCGATCTGCTGGTGCGGGAACGAGTCACGATGCTGAGCCAGACGCCGTCGGCGTTCTACCAGTTGATGGAGGCCACCGGTTGGGAAAGCGTGCGGACGGTGGTGTTCGGCGGGGAAGCCTTGGAGCCCGCGAGAGTGGACGTCTCCGGCCCCCGGCTGGTGAACATGTACGGGATCACCGAGACCACGGTGCACGTGACGCGTTACGAGGTGGTCCCGGGCGGTGCCGAGAGCGTGATCGGCCGTGGTCTTCCCGGTTTGTCGGTGTACGTCCTGGACGAACGGTTGCGACCGGTTCCCGCCGGGGTCGTGGGCGAACTGTACGTGGCCGGACCGCAGGTGGCGCGAGGCTATGCGAACCGCCCGGGTTTGACCGGTGAACGGTTCGTGGCGTGTCCCTTCGGCGCTCCGGGGATCAGGATGTACCGCACGGGCGACCGCGCCCATCGGAAACGCGACGGCGATCTGGTGTTCGCGGGGCGCGTCGACGACCAGGTGCAGATCCGCGGCCACCGGGTGGAGCCGGGGGAGGTCCAGGCCGTGCTCGCCGAGCATCCGGCGGTCGCCCAGGCCGTCGTGACAGCGCGAGAAGAGGAGCCGGGCGACGTGAGGCTGGTGGCCTACGTCGTGCCCGACCGGGAGATCGGGGACAGCGCCGCGGAAATCGCCGCGAAGGTCCGCGCGCACGCCGCCTCGCGCCTTCCCGGCTATCTGCGCCCGTCCGCCGTCACGGTGCTCGACACCTTGCCGAGCACGCCCAACGGCAAGCTCGACGTCGCCGCGCTGCCCGCGCCGGATTACGCGTCGGCCCGCCGGGCGAGCCGGGGCCCCGCCGACGAACGCGAGGCGGCGCTGTGCGCGGCGTTCGCCGAGACCCTCGCCGTGCCCGAGGTCGGGGTGGAGGACGACTTCTTCCTCCTCGGCGGGCATTCCCTGCTCGCCACGAGGCTCGTCGCCCGGATCCGCGCCTCGACGGGGGCGGAACTGCCGATCGAAGAACTGTTCGCGACTCCCACCCCGGCCGGGCTCGCCGCCTGGCTCGCCGAGCACGACGACCGGAACGACCGCGCCAGGCCCGTGCTGCGGCGGATGCGTCAGTCAAGGAGAGGCCGATGATTCCCGCGTCTTTCGCCCAACGGCGGCTGTGGTTGCAGTGGCGGATCGAAGGAGCGGGTGCCACCTACAACACCCCGACGATCCTGCGGCTGACCGGGCCGCTGGACCGGGCGGCCCTGGCCGCCGCGCTGCGTGACGTGATCGTCCGGCACGAGGCGCTGCGCACGGTCTTCCCCGAGGTGGACGGCGAACCGCGCCAGCGGATCGTGGAGCCGGACGGGCTGGTCTGGGACCTGCCCGTGGTGCGGGTGACCGGGACCGAGGAACCGGCGGCACACCAAGGGCTTTCGGCTCTGCGGGAGATGAAGTGGGAGCGGCCGGCGGAGCTGCCGTCGGTCGAGGCGGCCGCCGAGCCGCCCGGCGAGGAGATCGCCGCGAGCGAACTGCCGGGAGCGGTGGCACGGGTGGCCGCGTACCCGTTCGACCTGTCCGCCGAGATCCCGGTGCGCGCCTGGTTGTTCGCGCGGTCGCCGGAATCGGCGGTGCTCGTGGTCGTCATCCACCACATCGCGACCGACGGCTGGTCGGCGGGGCCGCTCGCGCGGGACCTCGCGGCCGCGTACGCGGCACGCGGCGACGGCCGGGAACCGGAGTGGGCGGAGCTGCCCGTGCAGTACGCCGACTACACGTTGTGGCAGCGGGAGCTGCTCGGCTCGAAGGACGACCCGGACAGCCTGTCGTCACGGCAAATCGGCTACTGGCGAGACGCGCTGGAGGGCGTCCCCGAGGAGCTGAACCTCCCGGCGGATCGCCCGCGGCCGGTGGAACCGTCCCATCGAGGACACTCGATCGCGGCCGGTGTCCCGGCGGCGGTGCACGAAAAGCTGATCGCGGTGGCCCGGCGACGTCGCGCCACCCTGCCGATGCTGCTGCAAGCCGGGCTCGCGGTGACGCTTTCCCGGCTCGGCGCGGGCAACGACATCCCCATCGGCACCCCGGCCGCCGGGCGGTCCGACGAAGCCCTGAACGATCTGATCGGTTTCTTCGTCAACACGCTCGTGATCCGGGCCGACCTGACCGGCGACCCGACCTTCGGCGACGTGATCGACCGCGTGCGCGGCGCCGCCGTGCGCGCCCTCGCCCACCAGGACTTGCCTTTCGAGCAGCTCGTCGAGGAACTCGCACCCGTCCGCGCGCTCTCCCGCCACCCCCTGTTCCAGGTCGCTCTCGCGCCGCTGGACGACGGTGCCGCGCCCGAGGTGCCCGGCCTGCGCGCCGACGTGCTCTCGATCGGCCGGACGACGGCCAAGTTCGACCTGGAAGCGACGCTGGGCGAGACCTTCGACGACGCGGGCGCCCCGGCGGGGATCCGCGGCGTGGTCACGGGATCGGCCGACCTGTTCGACGCGCGCACGGTGGAACGGATCGCGGGCTACCTGGTCCGGGTGCTGACGGCCATGGCCGCCGACCCTGGCCGGCGCGTCGGCGCGGTCGAACTCCTCGAACCCGCCGAACGCGCGCGACTGGTGGACGAGTGGAACGCGACGTCGGTGTCCCTTCCGGACCTCTCCGTGCCGGAAGCGTTCGCCGAGCGGGTGGCGGCCACCCCGGCGGCGCCGGCGGTGCGGTGGGACGGCGGTGAGCTGACCTACGAGGAGCTGGCCGTCCGTTCGGACCGGCTCGCCCGGGCGCTGATGGCCGCCGGAGCCGGGCCGGGAGCCGCGGTCGCGGTGCTGATGGAGCGGTCGAGCGAGCTGGTGGTGACGGTGCTGGCGGTGCTGAAGGCCGGAGCCGCGTTCGTGCCGCTGGACACCGGCTGGCCCGCCGCGCGGATGCGCGCGGTGCTGGACGACGTGGGCGCCGCGGTGCTCGTGGTGCACGAGGCGACGGCCGATCGCGATCTCGGCGTCACGCCGATCCGGGCGGACGTCGAAACGGACGCCGTCGCGGAGCTGCCGGGTGGGATTCCGCCTTCCAGTGCCGCGTACGTGATGTACACGTCCGGTTCGACAGGGGTCCCGAAGGGCGTGGTGGCGACCCATCGAGATGTGGTGCGCCTGGCGAAGGACCGCTGCTGGGGCGCGACGCCGCGGGTGCTTTTCCATGCGCCGCACGCGTTC
Organism: Amycolatopsis thailandensis; assembly: GCF_042723255.1. Classification (NCBI taxonomy): domain Bacteria; kingdom Bacillati; phylum Actinomycetota; class Actinomycetes; order Pseudonocardiales; family Pseudonocardiaceae; genus Amycolatopsis; species Amycolatopsis thailandensis. Next base: position 54,387 of record NZ_JBHXJK010000009.1, on the reverse strand, counting down.
GACGCGTCGTCGTACGAGTTGTGGGTTCCGTTGTTGTCGGGCGGCACGGTGGTGGTGGCGCCGGTGGAGCGAATGGACGCGGCGGTGCTGCGTCGTCTGATCGCCGACCACGAGTTGTCCCATGTGCATGTGACGGCTGGTCTGTTCCGGGTGCTGGCGGACCGGGATCCGCGGTGTTTCGCGGGTGTGCGTGAGGTGTTGACGGGCGGGGACGTGGTTCCGGCCGGTTCGGTCCGGCGGGTGCTGGAGTCGAACCCCGGTCTGGTGGTGCGGCAGCTTTACGGGCCGACCGAGGTGACGTTGTGTGCCACGCAGCACGAGTCCGGTGATTTCCGCGAGGTCGGCGGGGTGCTGCCGATCGGGCGTCCGCTGGACGGCACCCGGGTGTACGTACTGGACGAGTGGCTGAACCCGGTTCCGTTCGGGGTGGCCGGTGAACTGTACGTGGCGGGCGCGGGTGTGGCCCGCGGCTACCTGAATCGTCCTTTGTGGACGGCGGAGCGGTTCGTGGCTTGCCCGTTCGGTTCCAGTGAGCGGATGTACCGCACCGGCGACCGGGTGAAGTGGGACTCGGCGGGACGCCTGGTGTTCGCCGGACGGGCGGACGAACAGGTCAAGATCCGGGGGTTCCGGGTCGAGCCGGGCGAGGTCGAAGCGGCGCTCGCCGGGCATCCGGCGGTGGCGCAGGCCGCGGTCGTCGTCCGGGACGATCCCACCGGCGGGAAGCGGCTGATCGGTTACCTGGTGCCCGGGGTCCGGGGTGCCGCCATCGCCGGGCAGGTGCGTGACTACCTGGCCGAACACCTGCCGCCCTACCTGGTGCCCTCGGCGCTGATGGAGCTCGACGCCCTGCCCCTGACCGTCAACGGCAAGGTGGATCGCGCGTCACTCCCGGCCCCCGAATACGTCCGAGGCGACGGCCGTGCCCCCGCGAACGCGCGCGAAGAGCTGCTGTGCCAGGCGTTCGCCGAGGTGCTGGAGCTTCCCGCCGTCGGCGTCGACGACGACTTCTTCGTGCTCGGCGGCCATTCACTGCTGGCGGTCTCGCTGGTGGAGTGGTTGCGGCAGCGCGGCATCTCGGTCTCGGTGCGGGCGTTGTTCGTGACGCCGACCCCGGCGTCGCTGGCGGCCGTCGCGGGACCGGAGCCGGTGACGGTGCCCGCCAACCTCGTTCCCGAAGGCGCGGCGGAACTCACGCCGGACATGCTGCCCCTGGTCGAACTGACCGAAGACGAGATCGCCCGGATCGTGGCGACCGTCCCGGGTGGCGCGGCGAACGTGCAGGACGTCTACCCGCTGGCGCCGTTGCAGGAGGGGATCGTCTTCCACCACCTGATGGCCGATCGGGACGGCGAAGACGTCTACGCCATGCCGTTCACGCTGAGACTGGACACCCGCGAGCGGTTGACCGCGTTGCTCGGCGCCTTGCAGCGGGTCGTCGACCGGCACGACGTGTATCGCACGGCGATCGTCCGGGAGGGCCTGGCGGAGCCCGTCCAGGTGGTGTGGAGGCACGCCGAACTGCCGGTCACCGAGGGACCTCTCGACGACGACGGCGCGTGGATGGATCTGGGCCGGGCGCCGCTGCTGAGTGTCCGCGTCGCGCCGGAAACCACTGGCCCGGGCTGGCTCGCTTTGATCCGCATGCATCACCTGATCCAGGACCACGCCGCGCTGGAAGTGGTGCTGGCGGAGATCAAGGCGTTCATGGAGGGACGGGCCGACGCGTTGCCGTCGCCCGTGCCGTTCCGCGAATTCGTGGCTCAGGCCCGGCTGGGCGTGCCCCGCGAGGACCACGAGCGCCACTTCACCGAGCTGCTGGGTGACGTGACCGAGACCTGCGCTCCCTATGGGCTGTCGGACGTGCACGGCGACGGCGCCGGGATCGCCCAGGGCCGGGCGGCGGTGGACGACCGGCTGGCCGAGCGCCTGCGGGAGGTGGCGCGGTCACGCGGGGTGAGCCCGGCGACGATCTTCCACCTCGCGTGGTCGCGAGTGCTGGCGGCCGTGTCCGAGCGCTCCGACGTCGTTTTCGGCACCGTGGTGCACGGCCGGGCGAGTTCGGGAGCGGACCGCGTCCCCGGCCTGTTCATGAACACGCTGCCGGTCCGGGTCAAGACGGCGGAGCGGACGGTCGGCGAGGCGTTGATCGAACTGCGCGATCAGCTCGCCGACCTGATGGTGCACGAGCACGCGCCGTTGACCCTCGCGCAGGCCTCGGCCGGCCTGTCCGGTGGCGGGCCGTTGTTCACCTCGATCTTCAACTATCGCCACCTCCAGCGGGACGTCGAGCAGTCGGGAACCGGCATCGAAGGCGTCGAAGCCCTCCTGGCGAGGGACCCGACGAACTACCCGCTCGACATCTCCGTGAACCAGGGTCCCACCGGGTTCGAACTGGTCGTGGAAGCGGCCTCCCCGGTCGACCCGGCCGAGGTGTGCGGGTTGCTGCAGACCTGTGTCGCGAATCTTGTCGCCGCTTTGGCGGAGACCCCGGATCGCGGGCTGGCGACGGTTCCGGTGCTGGGTCCCGAGTTCACCGCCTTGCTCGACGAGGTCAACGACACCGCGGTTCCGGTGCCGGGTGGTGTGGTGCCGGATCTGGTGGCGGGGCAGGTGCTGCGTTTTCCGCGAGCGACGGCTGTCGTCGGTTCGGGTGTCGAGCTGAGCTACGCCGAGGTGGACGCCCGGGCGAATCGGCTGGCACGGAAGTTGATCGCGGCCGGGGTGGGCCCGGAGTCGGTGGTGGCTCTGGAGCTGGAGCGGTCGCCGGACCTGGTGATCGCCATCTGGGCGGTGCTCAAGGCCGGTGGCGCGTACCTGGCCGTCGATCCGGATCTGCCGCGTGAGCGCAGAGACTTCCTGGTGAAGGATTCTTCGGCGGCGCTGGTGGTGGATTCGGAGTTCCCCGGGGACCTCACCGGATACTCCGCGAGGCCGGTGTCTGACGCTGACCGGGTTTCGCCTTTGTCGCCGGGGAATGCGGCGTATGTGGTGTACACGTCGGGGTCGACAGGGCTTCCGAAAGGTGTGGTCGTCACCCATCGCGGTTTCCTGAATTTGTCGGCGAGTCATGCCCGCTTCGGGGCGGGTGTGGGTTCTCGGGTGGCGCAGTTCGCGTCGTCGGGGTTCGACATGTTCTGTGAGGAATGGCTTCTGGCGTTGGGGTCGGGAGCGGCCCTCGTGATCGTTCCGCCGGAGCGGCGCTTGGGCGCGGAACTCGCCGGGTTCCTTACCGAGTACGGGGTGACGCACGCGACGTTGCCGCCCGCCGCCGTGTCGACGTTGCCGATGGGCAGCCTTCCGGCGGAGTTCGTACTGGACGTGGGCGGCGAGGCGCTACCGGCGGAGCTGGTTTCGCAGTGGGCCGCGGACCGGGTGATGTTCAACAGTTACGGTCCGGCCGAGGCGACGGTGAACGCCGCGGTGTGGCGCTGCCGGGCGCCCGGTGACGCGGTGCCGATCGGCCGCCCGATCGCCAATACCCGGGTGTACGTGCTGGACGACGCGCTGAGCCAGGTCCCGGCCGGCGTCGGCGGCGAGTTGTACCTGTCCGGTACCGGTGTGGCGCGGGGGTATGCCGGCCGTCCCGGGCTGACCGGTGAGCGTTTTGTGGCGTCGCCGTTCGAGCCGGGTGAGCGGATGTATCGCACGGGGGACCGGGTGCGGTGGAACGCCGCCGGTGAGTTGGTGTTCTTGGGCCGTGTCGACGACCAGGTGAAGATCCGGGGTTTCCGGGTGGAGCCTGGGGAGATCGAGTCCGTTCTGCTGACGCATCCCGAGGTCGACCAGGCGGCGGTGATCGCACGGGAAGATTCTCCGGGAGACGTCCGGCTGGCTGGATATGTGGTGGGAACCGCGCTGTCGGCCGACGAGGTGCGACGGTTCCTGATCGAGCGGCTGCCGTCGTACCTGGTGCCCTCGGCGATCGTCGTCCTCGACGCCTTCCCCCTGACAGCCAACGCGAAACTCGACCGCAAGGCACTTCCCACACCAGACTTCGCGGGGCTGGCGGGCACCGGTCGCGCGCCGGCGAACGCGCGGGAAGAAATCCTCTGCGCCGCCTTCGCGGCGGTGCTGGGCTTGGACCGCGTGGGGGTCGACGACGATTTCTTCGCGCTGGGCGGTCATTCGCTGCTCGTGGTGTCGCTGGTGGAGTGGCTGCGGCAGCGAGGCGTCTCGGTGTCGGTGCGGACGCTGTTCTCGATGCCGACGCCCGCCGGGCTGGCCTCCGTGGCCGGTCCGGAACCGGTGGTGGTGCCCCCGAATCTCATTCCGGCCGGTTCGGCCGAGCTGACCCCCGGAATGGTGACCTTGGCGGACCTGACCGAGGCCGAGATCGCCAGGGTGGTCGAGGCGGTGCCGGGCGGGGCACCGAACATCCAGGACGTCTATCCGCTGGCTCCGTTGCAGGAAGGCATCTTCTTCCACCACCTGATGGTCGACCGGGACGGAACGGACGTCTACGTCACGCCTTCGGTGCTGCGGTTCGACTCCCGGGACCGGCTCGACGCCTTCCTCGCCGCGTTGCGGCACGTCGTGGACCGCAACGACGTCTACCGCACCGCCATCGTCTGGGAGGGGCTGCGGGAACCGGTCCAGGTGGTGCTGCGCCACGCGGAACTTCCGGTCACCGAGGACACTGCGGCCCGGGTGCTCGCGGCGGACGGCGGGCGGCTGGACCTGCGCCGCGCTCCGCTGATGGACGTGCGCGTCGCCGAGGACGACGACACCGGTGGCTGGCTGGCCCTGGTGCGCGTCCACCATCTCGTGCAGGACCACACGGCGTCGGACGTGCTGCTCGACGAGGTGCGGGCGTTCATGACCGGGCGGCCGGACGGGCTGCCCGCGTCGGTCCCGTTCCGCGAGTTCGTCGCGCGGGCGCGGTTGGGGATGCCTCGCGAGGAGCACGAACGGTACTTCACCGGACTGCTCGGCGACGTCACCGAGACGACCGCGCCGTACGGCCTGACGGACGTGCTCGGCGACGGGAGCGCGGCCGCGGAAAGCAGGCTGGTCGTGGACGCGGACCTGGCCGCCCGCATATGGGAGGTGGCGAGAGACCTCGGTGTCAGCCCGGCGACGGTGTTCCACCTGGCGTGGGCCCGCGTCCTCGGCGCGGTGTCCGGCCGGAGCGACGTCGTGTTCGGCACCGTCCTGTTCGGACGGATGAACGCCGGTGCCGCCGCGGACCGGGTGTCGGGACTGTTCATCAACACCCTCCCGGTCCGGGTGGACCTCGCGGCCCATGACGTCCGTCAGGCGCTGACCGGCCTGCGTGATCAGCTCGCCGACCTGATGGTGCACGAGCACGCGCCCCTGACCCTGGCGCAGGCGGCCGCGGGCCTGCCCGGCGGCGGGCCGTTGTTCACCTCGATCTTCAACTACCGCCACGTACAGGACGCCGTCATCGAAGAGTCCGAAATGGACGGTGTTCGGGTGCTTTCCGTGCGGGAGCACACCAATTACCCGCTGGACGTTTCGGTGGACCAGGGCCCCACCGGTTTCGAACTGGTCGTGGAGGCCGTGGCGCCGGTCGATCCGGCGGAGGTGTGCGGGTTGCTGCACACGTGTGTCGCGAATCTGGTCGCCGCTCTGGTGGAGACCCCGGATCGCGGGCCGGCGAGGGTGCCGGTGCTCGGACCCGAGTTCACCGCCTTGCTCGGCGAGGTCAACGACACCGACGTCCCGGTGCCGGGTGGTGTGGTGCCGGATCTGCTGGCGCGTTCCTCGGATGCGACCGCGTTGGTGTGTGGTGCCGTCGAGCTGAGTTACTCCGAGCTGGACGCGCGGGCGAATCGGCTGGCGCGGAAGTTGATCGCGGCCGGGGTGGGGCCGGAGTCGGTGGTGGCTTTGGTGTTGGAGCGTTCGCCGGAGTTGATGGTCGCTGTTTTGGCGGTGGTGAAGGCGGGCGGTGCGTATCTGGCCGTCGATCCGAGCCTTCCGCGTGAACGGGTCCGTTTTCTGGTGGAGGATTCCGGCGCGGTGCTGGTGGTGGACTCGCTGGGGTTCGTGACGGAAGTCGATGACTTCGATGCCGGGCCGGTGTCTGACGCTGACCGTGTTTCACCTCTGTTGCCCGGGAATGCGGCTTATGTGGTGTACACGTCGGGGTCGACAGGACTTCCGAAGGGCGTGGTCGTCACCCATCGCGGCTTCATGAACCTGTCGGTGAGTCATGCCCGTTTCGGGGTTGGCCCGGGATCCCGGGTGGCGCAGTTCGCGTCTTCGGGTTTCGACATGTTCTGCGAGGAATGGATTCTGGCGTGGGCGTCGGGGGCCGCGCTCGTGATCGTGCCGCCGGAACGACGGCTGGGTGCCGAACTGGCCGGGTTCCTCACCGAGTACGGCGTGACGCACGCGTCGTTGCCGCCCGCGGTCGTCGCGACGATGCCCGACGACGCGCTGGACCCGGCGTTCGTGCTGGAGGTCGGGGGCGAGGCCTGTCCGCCCGAGCTGGTCGAACGCTGGGCGGACGGGCGGACGATGTTCAACACCTACGGCCCGAGCGAGGCGACCGTCGACGCCACCGCGTGGCGCTGCCGTAACGGTCTGGAGTCCGGCGACGCCGTGCCGATCGGCCGTCCGATCGCCAACACCCGGGTGTACGTGCTGGACGACGCGCTGGAGCCGGTCCCGGCGGGCGTCGGCGGCGAGTTGTACCTGTCCGGTACCGGCCTGGCACGAGGATACGCCGGCCGTCCCGGGCTGACCGGTGAGCGTTTCGTGGCGAGTCCGTTCGAGCCGGGTGAGCGGATGTATCGCACCGGGGACCGGGTGCGGTGGAACGCCGATGGTGAGTTGGTGTTCCTGGGCCGTGTCGACGATCAGGTCCAGATCCGGGGTTTCCGGGTGGAACCCGGGGAGATCGAAGCCGTTCTCCTGACGCATCCCGAGGTCGACCAGGCGGCGGTGATCGCACGGGAAGACGCTTCGGGTGACGTCCGGCTGGCCGGTTACGTCGTTCTCGCGGGTGCGGTGTCCCCTGAGGACCTGCGGGCCTTCCTGGGCGAGCGGCTGCCGTCGTACCTGGTGCCCTCGGCGATCGTCGAACTCGATGCCTTCCCCCTGACGGTCAACGCGAAACTCGACCGGTCGGCGCTTCCCGTGCCGGATTTCGCGAGCCTGTCGGGTGCCGGTCGCGCGCCGGTGAACGCGCGGGAAGAGATCCTCTGCGCCGCGTTCGCGGAGGTGCTTGGCCTGACCCGGGTCGGCGTCGACGACGACTTCTTCGCGCTGGGCGGTCATTCGCTGCTCGTGGTGTCACTCGTGGAGTGGCTGCGGCAGCGCGGGGTGTCGGTGTCGGTGCGCGCGCTGTTCACGACCCCGACTCCGGCCGGGCTCGCCGCGGTCGCGGGGGCCGACCAGGTCGAGGTGCCACCGAACCTGATCCCGGACGGTGCCACCGAGCTGACACCGGAAATGCTGCCGCTGGCCGAGTTGTCCGAGGACGAGGTCGCGCGTGTGGTGGCCACGGTTCCCGGTGGGGTGCCGAACATCCAGGACGTGTACCCGCTGGCGCCGTTGCAGGAAGGCATCTTCTTCCACCACCAGATGACCGGGCGGGACGGCACGGACGTGTACGCGACTCCGACGGTGCTGACCGTGGACACCCGGGAACGGGTGGACGAGTTGCTGACGGCGTTGCGGTGGTCGATCGAGCGGCACGACATCTACCGCACGGCGGTCGTGTCCGAGGGGCTTCGGGAGCCGGTCCAGGTGGTCGTCCGCCGCGGCCGGTTACCGGTCGAAGAGGTGACCTTCGACCCGCACGGCCCGGATCCGGTCGATCAGCTGCTGTCCGCGAGCGAATCCGCCATCGACCTGACGCGGGCACCCTTGCTGCGGGTGTGGGTACTGGCGGCGCCGGACGGCGGGTGGCTGGTCCTGCTGCGGATCCACCACCTGATCCAGGACCACACGACGTTCGACGTGCTGCTCGACGAACTGCGCGCGTTCCTCTCCGGGCGGGCGGATCGACTGCCGCCGCCGGTCCGGTTCCGTGACTTCGTCGCGCAGGCACGACTCGGAACGTCCCAGGAGGACCACGAGCGGTACTTCACCGAGCTGCTCGCCGACGTCACCGAGACCACCGCGCCCTACGGCCTCACGAACGTCTACGGCGACGGCACCGACTCGGCGCAGGTCCGGTTGCCGGTCGACGCCGCGCTGACCGATCGCCTCCGGGATCTGGCGCGGACGTTCGGGGTGAGCCCGGCGACGCTGTTCCACCTGGCCTGGGCCCGCGTGCTCGGCACACTGTCCGGCCGCGACGACGTCGTGTTCGGAACCGTCCTTTTCGGACGGATGAACGCCGGTGCGGGTACCGGCCGCACCCCGGGACTGTTCATCAACACGCTCCCGTTGCGGGTCCGGCTGGCGGACCGGAGCGTGGCCGACGCCCTCGCCGGTGTGCGCCGCGGGCTCGCCGAGCTGATGGTCCACGAGCACACCCCGCTCGCCACGGCGCAACAGGCGGGCGGGGTGAGCCCCTTGTTCACCTCCCTGTTCAACTACCGCCACAACCTGCCCGTCGAAGAATGCGCCGGGACCGGTCTCGACGGCGTGACCCCGGTGCTGGTGCGGGACTACTCGAACTACCCGATGGTCGTGTCCGTGGACGACGACGGGACCGGCTTCGTGCTGGAGATCGAGGCCATCGCCGCGGTCGATCCGGCCTGGGCGGGCGAGCTCCTGGTGACCTGCGCGGAAAACCTGGCGACCGCGTTGGAGCAGGCTCCCGAAACCCCGCTGTCCGAAGTGGACATTCTCGGGACGGCCGGGCGGGAACGGATCCTCACGGAGTGGAACGACACCGCGGCACCCGCTCCCGGCACGTCGGTACCCGAGGCCTTCGCGGCGCGCGCCGCGGCCGAACCGGACGCGATCGCCGTGGCGGGCGACGGCCGCGAACTCACCTACCGCGAGCTGGACGCGCGTTCGGACCGGCTGGCGCGAGTCCTGGTGGGCGGCGGGATCGGCCCGGAGCCGGTGGTCGCCGTACTGATGGAGCGGTCGGCGGAGCTGATCGTGGCCGCTCTCGCCGTGCTGAAAGCCGGTGGGGTGTACCTGCCGCTGGACCCGGCCTGGCCGGCGGAGCGGACGCGGGCCGTGGTGAAGGACTCCGGTGCCTGCCTGCTCGTGGTGAGTGACGCGATGGCGGGCCGGGACCTCGGAATCGCGGAGGTCCGCACGGACGCCGGGGCGGACGAAGGCGCCCTGCCGGTCGTCCGGGAATCGGCCGCGGCGTATGTGATGTACACGTCGGGCTCCACCGGGGTGCCGAAGGGCGTCGTGGCCACGCATCGGGATGTGGTGGCCTTGGCGAAGGATCGTTGCTGGGGTTCGACGTCGCGGGTGCTGTTCCACGCGCCGCACGCGTTCGACGCGTCTTCGTACGAGCTGTGGGTGCCGCTGTTGTCGGGCGGCACGGTGGTGGTGGCGCCGGTCGAACGGATGGACGCGACCGCGTTGCGTCGGCTGATCGCCGAGTACGAGGTGTCGCACGTGCACGTGACGGCGGGTTTGCTCCGGATCCTCGTCGACGAGGATCCGGCTTGCCTGGCCGGTGTGCGTGAGGTGCTGACGGGTGGTGACGTGGTCCCGCCTGACGCCGTCCGGCGGACGCTGGAGTCGAATCCCGGTGTGACGGTGCGGCAGCTGTACGGGCCGACCGAGGTGACGTTGTGCGCCACGCAGCACGAGTCCGGTGTTCCCGGCGAGGTGGGCGACGTACTGCCGATCGGGCGCCCGCTGGACAACACCCGGGTGTACGTGCTGGACGAAGGGTTGCGGCCGGTCCCGGTGGGCGTGGCGGGCGAGTTGTACGTGGCGGGCGCGGGGGTCGCCCGCGGCTACCTGAATCGTCCTTTGTGGACAGCCGAGCGGTTCGTGCCGTGCCCGTTCGGTGCGGGGGAGCGGATGTACCGCACGGGCGACCGGGCGAAGTGGGACGCGGCGGGACGGCTGGTGTTCGCCGGGCGGGCGGACGGTCAGGTGAAGATCCGCGGGTTCCGGGTGGAGCCGGGGGAGGTCGAGGCCGTGCTCGCCGGGCATCCGGCGGTCGCGCAGGCCACCGTCCTCGTTCGGGAGGACACCCCGGGCGACAAGCGGCTCGTCGGCTACGTGGTTTCGCGGGAGACTCCCATCGCCGAGAAATTGCGGAGCTATTCGGCCGAGCGGCTGCCGGAGTATCTCGTCCCGTCGGCGTTCGTGGAACTGGAGTTCCTTCCGCTGACGGTCAACGGGAAGGTGGACCGGGCCGCGTTGCCGGCCCCCGGGTACGCGACCGGCGCGGGCCGGGCACCGGCGAACGCCACGGAAGAGCTGCTCTGCCAGGCTTTCGCGGAGACGCTGGCACTGCCGTCGGTCGGAATGGACGACGACTTCTTCGCGCTGGGCGGGCATTCGCTGCTGGCGATGCGGCTGGTGAGTCAGGTACGCCTGGCGCTGTCCGTCGAATTGCCCCTGCGGACGCTGTTCGAGGCGCCGACACCCGGACGTCTGGCTGCCCGGCTCACCGAGGTGACGGCACCGGGCCGGGTGGCGCTGGTGGCTCGGGAACGGCCGGAGCCGATGCCGTTGTCGTTCGCGCAGCGCAGATTGTGGTTCCTGGGGCAGCTGGAGGGGCCGAGCCCCACCTACAACATCCCGGTGACGCTTCGGCTGACCGGGCCCTTGGATCGGGCGGCTTTCACGGCGGCGTTGCGTGACGTGGTCGAGCGGCACGAAGTGCTGCGCACCGTGTTCAGGACCGGCGGGGGAGAGCCGTACCAGCGGGTGCTTCCGGTCGAGGAGTCCGGGTTCGCGCCGGACGTGGTCGAGGTGGCGCCCGAGGACCTCGACGACGCGATCGCCGAAGCGGCCGGACACGCGTTCGACCTCGCCGCCGAGCCTCCGGTGCGGGCGTCGTTGTTCCCGGTCGCGCCGGACGAGCACATCCTGGTCCTGGTCGTGCATCACATCGCGGGCGACGGCTGGTCGATGGAACCCCTGGCCCGCGATGTGTCCACCGCGTACACGGCGAGGCTGGCGGGCGGGAGCCCGGCGTGGAAACCGCTCCCCGTCCAGTACGCCGATTACACCTTGTGGCAACGGGAACTGCTCAGCGAGAGCCTGACGGCGCGGCAGATCGCGTACTGGCGGGACACCCTCGCGGGAGCACCGGAGGAACTGGAGCTGCCCGCGGACCGGCCCCGTCCCGCCGAGACCGCGCGCCTCGGGCACCTCGCCGACGTCGTGATCCCGGCGGAGCTGCATCGCGAGCTGCTGGAACTGGCGCGCGGCGAGGGCGTGACCGTGTTCATGACGTTGCAGGCGGGGCTCGCCGTGACCCTGTCGCGGCTGGGAGCGGGCACGGACATCCCGATCGGCGTCGCGGTGGCGGGACGGACCGACCCGGCCCTGGACGATCTGGTGGGGTTCTTCGTCAACACCCTCGTCCTGCGCACCGACCTGTCCGGTGACCCCAGCCTCGCCGAGGTTCTCGGCCGGGTCCGGGAGACCTCGCTGTCCGCGTTCGCGCACCAGGACGTCCCCTTCGAACGGCTGGTGGAGGAGCTGGCCCCGGTCCGGTCCCTGGCGCGGCATCCGTTGTTCCAGGTGATGATGACCCTGCAGAACACCGGCCGGACCGGGGAACCGCCGCTGGTCCTGCCCGGTCTGCGGGCCGCCGCGCTGCCTTCCGCCGTCCGGCCGCTCGAATTCGATCTGGATCTGAGCCTCGGTGAAAGCTTCGACGCGGCGGGCGGGCCGGCGGGCATCAGCGGCTCTCTCACCGTCTCCGCGGACCTCTTCGACCGGGACACCGCCGTACGGCTGGCGGACCGGCTGGTGGGAGTGCTGCGGGCGATGACGCGGGACGCCCGCACCCCGATCGCCGAGGTGGACGTGCTCGACGCGGACGAGCGCCGCCGGATTCTGACGGAGTGGAACGAAATGCCGGTGCCCGTCCCGGAGCTGTCGGTGCCGGAAGCCTTCGCACGCCAGACGGCCGCCACTCCCGGCGCGGTCGCCGTCGTCGCCGGAGGTGTCCGGCTCGATTACGGGGAACTGGACGCGCGGGCCGGACGGCTGGCGCGGGTGCTGGTCGCCTCGGGTGTGGGCCCGGAGTCGGTCGTGGCGGTACTGCTGGAGCGGTCGGCCGACGTGATCGTGACGCTGCTGGCCGTCCTCAAGGCGGGTGGGGCGTACCTGCCGCTGGACACCGGCTGGCCCGCCGCGCGGATGCGCGCCGTCCTCGAAGACGCGGGCGCCGAAGTGCTGGTGGTGCACGAGGCGACGGCCGGTCACGAGCTCGGGGTCGCGACGGTCCGGGCCGATGCCGGGACGGACGCCGTGGCGGACCTGCCGGACGTGGTGCCCGCGGACGGTGCCGCCTATGTGATGTACACGTCGGGGTCGACCGGGGTGCCGAAGGGCGTCGTGGTCACCCATCGGGATGTCGTGCGGTTGGCGAAGGATCGGTGCTGGGGCGTGACGCCGCGGGTGTTGTTCCACGCGCCGCATGCCTTCGACGCGTCGTCCTACGAGCTGTGGGTGCCGTTGTTGTCCGGTGGCACCGTGGTGGTGGCGCCGGTCGAACGCATGGACGCGACCGGCCTGCGCGGTCTGATCACCGGGCACGAGTTGTCCCATGTGCACGTGACGGCAGGCCTGTTCCGGGTCTTGGCCGATCAGGATCCGCGGTGTTTCGCGGGTGTGCGTGAGGTGCTGACGGGCGGCGACGTCGTGCCCGCCGGTTCGGTCCGGCGGGTGCTGGAGTCGAATCCCGGTCTGGTGGCGCGGCAGCTGTACGGGCCGACCGAGGTGACGTTGTGCGCCACGCAGCACGAGGTCGGCGATTCCGCCGCCGTGGCCGGTGTCCTGCCGATCGGACGGCCCCTGGACAACACCCGGGTCTACGTGCTCGACGACGGGCTCGGCGTGGTTCCGGTCGGGGTGGCCGGTGAACTGTACGTGGCGGGCGCGGGAGTGGCCCGCGGCTACCTGAACCGTCCTTTGTGGACGGCGGAGCGGTTCGTGGCGTGCCCGTTCGGTGCCTCGGGGGAACGGATGTACCGCACCGGTGACCGGGTGAAGTGGGACTCGGCCGGACGGCTGGTGTTCGTCGGACGGGCGGACGGTCAGGTGAAGATCCGCGGGTTCCGGGTGGAGCCGGGGGAGGTCGAAGCGGTGCTCGCCGGGCATCCGGCGGTCGCCCAGACCGCGGCGGTGGTCAGGGAGGACGTTCCCGGCGACAAGCGGCTCGTCGGCTACCTCGTCCCTTCCGGCACCGGGACTTCGATCGCCGAGGTGGTGCGCGCGTACGCCGCCGAGCGTCTCCCCGGCTATCTGGTGCCTTCCGCGTTCGTGGAGCTGGACGTCCTGCCGCTGACGGTCAACGGGAAGGTGGACCGCGCGGCGCTCCCCGGCCCGCGACCCGAGCCTGGCGCCGGGCGCGCTCCCGCCACCGCCCAGGAAGAGCTGGTGTGCAAGGCGTTCGCCGAGATCCTCGGTTTGCCGGCGGTCGGCGTCGACGACGATTTCTTCGCGCTCGGCGGACATTCGCTGTCCGCGGTGTCACTGGTCGAGTGGCTGCGGCAACGTGGTGTGTCGGTGTCGGTCCGAGCGCTGTTCGTCACGCCGACACCGGCCGCGCTGGCGGCCGTGGCGGGCCCGGAACCGGTGGCGATCCCGCCCAACCTGATCCCGCCGCACGCCGGTGAGATCACGCCCGGGATGCTGCCGTTGCTGGACCTGTCCGAAGCGGAGATCGCGCGGGTGGTCGAGGCGGTGCCGGGCGGAGCGCCGAACGTGCAGGACGTGTATCCGCTGGCGCCGTTGCAGGAAGGCATCTTCTTCCACCACCTGATGACCGACAGCGGCGATGACGACGTCTACGCGATGCCGTTCGTCCTGCGGTTCCCGGCACGGGGGCGGCTGGACGCGTTCCTGGCCGCGCTGCGGCAGGTCGTCGACCGGCACGACGTCTACCGCACCGCGCTCGTCTCGGACGGCCTGGCCGAGCCGGTCCAGGTCGTGTGGCGGCACGCCGAACTGCCGGTCACCGAGGTCACCCTCGACGAGGGCGGCGGGGACGCGGTCGGACAGCTGCTGTCCGCCGCCGGTGGGTGGATGGACCTGCGCCGGGCACCCCTGCTGACCGTGCACGTCGCGGCCGAACCCGGCGGTGACGGCTGGCTGACGCTGGTCCGGATGCATCACCTGGTCCAGGACCACACGGCGCTCGACATCGTGCTCGACGAGATCAAGGCGATCCTGGCGGGCCGGACGGGCACGTTGCCCGCTCCGGTGCCGTTCCGGGAGTTCGTGGCGCAAGCCCGGCTCGGCGTACCGGAGGAGGCGCACCGGGAGTACTTCGCCGGGCTCATCGGCGATGTCACCGAGACCGGCGCCCCGTACGGGCTGACGGACGTGCACGGTGACGGCACGGAGACCGGGCAGACCAGGCTGACCGTGGACGCCGTCCTGACGAGCCGGGTGCGGACGCTGGCGCGATCACTCGGGATGAGCCCGGCGACGATCTTCCACTTGGCGTGGGCGCGACTGCTCGCGGCGGTGACGGGACGCGACGACGTCGTGTTCGGCACGGTGCTGCTCGGCCGCTCCAGCGTCGGCGCGGACCGCGTGCCCGGGCTGTTCATGAACACGCTCCCGGTGCGGGTCAAGCTGGCCGGACAGCCAGTGGGGACGGCACTGACGGACCTGCGCGACCAGCTCGCCGAGCTGCTGGTGCACGAGCACGCGCCGCTGACGCTGGCGCAGAAGGCGGCCGGCCTGCCCAACGGCAGTCCCTTGTTCGCCGCGTTGTTCAACTACCGGCACGCCGGACCCGTCGTCGTGGAGCCCGGCGACGTGCTCGGGGACGTCGAGACGCTGTTCACCCAGGAGCACAACAACTATCCGCTGAGCGTGTCCGTCGACGACGACGGCGTGGAGTTCAGCATCTCCGTCGACGTCGTACGGCCGGTGGACGAGAACCGGTTCGCCACGCTGCTGCACGCCACGCTCGCGGAACTCACCACCGCGCTGGAGAAGGAGCCGGATCTTCCGCTCCTGTCGGTGAACGTGCTCGAAGTGACCGGCCGAGCCCGTCCGGGAACCGGATCCGATCGGCTCGCGCGGCGGCTGGCCGGACTCGGCGTGCGCCGCGAGTCGGTGGTCGCGATCGGCGTGCGCGAACCCGGTGAGCTGGCGGAAGCGCTGGCCGCGGTCGGCGAGGTGGGCGGCGAGTACGTGCTCGTCGATCCGGCGGAGCCTGCCGGGCGGACCGCCACCACGCTCACCGGCGCCGGGGCACTGGTACTGGTCACCACGGCCGAGGCGGCCGGGAATCTGCCGGACTGGCCTCGCCGCCTGCTGCTCGACGAGCCCGAGACCGCGTCCACGGGAAGTGCCGTGTTCGTGCCGGGGACGGTGATCGCGGGCACCGGCCGGGCACCGGCCACCGCGCACGAAGAGCTGCTGTGCCAGGCGTTCGCCCAGGTGCTGGGCCGGGAGCGGGTCGGCGTCGACGACGACTTCTTCGCGCTCGGAGGGAACTCGCTGCTGGCGACCCGGCTGGTGAGCCGGGTGCGCTCGGTGCTCGGCGTCGAGCTGTCGATCCGGCTGCTGTTCGAAACCCTGACCGTGGGCCGCCTCGCCGAACGGCTGGGGCAGGCAGGCGGCGGCCGGTTGCCGCTGACCGCGAGGGAACGCCCGGAACGGCCGCCTGTCTCCTTCGCGCAACGCCGGCTCTGGTTCGTCGGCCAGCTCGAAGGATCGAGCGCCAGCTACAGCAACACCACCGCGCTTCGCTTGCGCGGCGACCTGGATCCGGCGGCGGTGGCCGCGGCGCTGCGGGACGTGATCGACCGGCACGAGGTGCTGCGGACGGTGCTCCCGGCCGAGGACGGCGAGCCGTACCAGCGGATCCTGGCGGTCGAGGAGACCGGGTTCGCACTGCCGGTGGCCGAGGTCGCGGCGGACCGGGTCGTGGACGAGATCGACCGCGCGGCCGGTTACGCGTTCGACTTCGCCGAGGAGATCCCGATCCGGGCGCGGTTGCTCCGCGTGGCGCCGGACGACCACGTCCTCGTGCTGGCCGTGCACCACATCGCCACCGATGGCTGGTCGACGGCGGCGCTCGCACGGGACCTTTCGGCCGCGTACGCCGCGCGACGGGCGGGGCACGCCCCGGGCTGGGCACCGTTGCCCGTGCAGTACGCGGATTACGCGCTCTGGCAACGTGATCTGCTGGGCGACGCGGAAGACCCGGAGAGCCTGCAGGCCCGGCAGCTGGCGTACTGGCGCGGCACTCTCGCCGGGATCCCCGACGAGATACCGCTGCCGTCGGACCGGCCGCGTCCGGCGGTGGCGACGCATCAGGGCGGCGAGGTGACGGTCGAGCTGTCCGCCGAACTGCACCGGCGCGTCGTGGAGCTCGCCTCGGCCGAGCAGGTCACCCTCTTCATGGTGTTCCAAGCGGCCTTCGCGGCGCTGCTGAGCAGGCTGGGCGCGGGCGGTGACATCCCGATCGGCACCGCGCTGGCGGGCCGCACCGACGACGCGCTGGACGAGCTGGTGGGTTTCTTCGTCAACATGCTGGTGCTGCGCACCGACGTGTCGGGCGACCCGAGCTTCGCGGAGCTGTTGCGGCGAGTGCGTGAGACCGACCTGGCGGCGTACGCGCATCAAGACCTGCCGTTCGACCGGGTGGTGGAAGAGTTCGTCCCGCAGCGCTCGCTGTCGCGGGAGCCCCTGTTCCAAGTCGCGCTGGACGTGCGGAACGCGCCCGAGGCGGAACTGCGGCTTCCCGGTCTGGAGGTGAGCGGCGAGCCGCTCGCCCACGGCGTCGCGAGGTACGACCTCATGCTCGGCCTCGCCGAGCGACGCGACGAGCGCGGCGCCCCGGACGGGATGTCGGGCGCGCTGGAGTTCGGCACCGACGTGTTCGACCGGTCGACGGCCGAGGCACTCGTCACGCGACTGGTGCGGTTGCTGGAATCCGTCGTCGCCGAGCCCTCCGCCCGGCTGAGCCGGATCGACCTCCTCGCCGGAGCCGAACGCCGCCAGGTGCTCGACGACTGGAACCCGGCGGGTTCCGGGGTGCCCGAGGCGACGGTGCCCGGGCTGTTCGCCGCCCAGGTCGCGCGACGGCCGGAAGCGGTCGCGCTGGAGACACGCGACACGGGCGTCGGATACGCGGAGCTGGACGCGCGCTCGGATCTGCTGGCCGGTGTCCTCGCCGCGCACGGCGCGGGTCCCGAGACGGCGGTCGCCGTCGTACTGGACCGCTCGGTCGATCTGGTGGTCGCGTTCCTCGCGGTCCTCAAGGCGGGTGCCGCCTACCTCCCGATCGACCCGGTGCTCCCGCCCGAACGGATCGAGTACGTCCTCGGCGACGCGCGGCCGGTGTGCGCGCTGACGATCGACGGCCACCGGTCGTCGATCCCGGAGGGCTCGAAGATCCCGGTGGTCGTACTCGGCGCCGATGAGGCGGCCCCGGCATCGCCCGTCGTTCCGCCGTCGCCGGAGAATCCCGCCTACCTCATCTACACTTCGGGTTCGACGGGACGGCCGAAGGGCGTGGCTGTCCCGCACCGCGGCATCGCCGCCCTCGTGGCCACGCAAGCCGAACGGCTCGCGGTCACCGACGAAAGCCGGGTGCTGCAATTCGCCTCCCCGGGATTCGACGCGTCGGTCTGGGAACTGGTGATGGCGCTGTGCACCGGCGCCCGCCTGGTCGTGGCCGAGGACCTGCTCCCGGGCGCCGGCCTCGCCGCGGTCGTGGCGAGGCACGGCGTGACCCACGCGACCCTGCCGCCCGCCGTGCTCGCCGCGTCCTCGCCGGAGGATCTGTCGCCGGTCACCACACTGGTGTCGGCGGGCGAGGCGCTCAGCGGCGACCTCGTGGCGCGCTGGGCTCCGGGACGCCGGTTCGTCGACGCCTACGGTCCGACCGAGACCACCGTCTGCTCGTCGATGTCTTCGCCGCTGTCGCCCGGTGAACCGCCCGATATCGGGAAAGCCGTGCTCGACAGCCGCGTCTACGTCCTCGACGACACCCTGTCCCCGGCGCCGCCCGGAGTGCGGGGGGAGTTGTACGTGGCGGGCGCGAGCCTGGCCCGTGGCTATCTCGGCAGGCCGGGGATGACCGCAGAACGGTTCGTCGCCTGCCCGTTCACGGATGGGCGGATGTACCGCACCGGCGACCGCGCCCGCTGGACCACCGACGGGCGGCTGCTCTTCGAGGGCCGCGTCGACGACCAGCTCAAGATCCGCGGGTTCCGGATCGAACCGGGCGAGATCGCGCAGGTGCTGTCCGCGCATCCGGCGGTCGCCGACGCGGCGGTCGTGGCCAGGGAGTACCGCGCGGGCGATCGGCGGCTGGTCGCCTACCTGGTCCCCGCCGGTCCCGAAACCGACCGGTCCGGCGAGACGCTCCGGGAGTACGCCGCGCGCAAGCTGCCCGCGTACATGGTGCCCGCCGCGTTCGTCGAACTCGAAGCGTTCCCGTTGACCGTCAACGGGAAGCTCGACCGTGAAGCACTTCCCGCGCCCGGCCACGGCACGGCGGGGGCGGGCCGCGCGCCCGCCACGCGGGAGGAAGAACTCGTCTGCGAGGCGTTCGCCGAAATCCTCGAACTGCCCGAGGTCGGCCCCGAAGACCACTTTTTCGCCCTCGGCGGGCATTCCCTGCTGGCGACCCGGCTGCTCAGCAGGATCCGGGTGGCCGCGGGTGCCGAGGTACCGCTCCGGGTGCTGTTCGAGAGCCCGACCGCGGCCGAGGTGGCCGCGTGGATCGCGGCGAACGCCGGTACCGGGAAGAAAGCCAGGCCGGCCCTCCGGCCCATGCGTGAGCACGAAGAGGAGATCCGATGATTCCGTTGTCGTTCGCGCAGCGCCGGCTGTGGTTCCTGTGGCAGCTGGACGGCCCTGCCGACACTTTCAACATCCCGCTCGCGCTCCGGCTGACCGGTGAGCTGGACCGCGACGCGCTCGCCGCCGCCCTGCTGGACGTGCTCGGCCGTCACGAGGTGCTGCGCACCGTTTTCCCCGCCCAGGACGGCGAGCCCCGCCAGCGGGTGCTCCGGGTCGAGGAGACGGGCTTCGAACTCGAGATCGTCGCGACGATGGTGCTGGACGACGAGGTGGCGCGGGCGAGCGCGTACCCCTTCGATCTGGCGAACGAGATCCCGATGCGGGCCCGGCTCTTCGTGGTGGGCCCGGGCGAGCACGTGCTGGTCCTGGTGGTGCACCACATCGCGGCCGACGGCTGGTCGATGGGCCCGCTGCTGCGTGATCTCTCCACCGCGTACGCGTCACGACTGTCCGGGCGCGAGCCGGACTGGACGCCGTTGCCGGTGCAGTACGCCGACTACACGTTGTGGCAGCGAGAACTTCTCGGCGCGGAGGACGATCCGGAAAGCACGCTGACCGGACAGGTGGCGTTCTGGCGGCGGACCCTCGCCGGGGCGCCGGAGGAACTGGATCTGCCCGCCGACCGGCCGCGTCCGGCGCGGCTGGATCCCCGAGGCCACAGCGCCGAGCTCGAACTTGGCGCGGACACTCACCGGCGGCTCGTGGAGCTGGGACGGACACACGGGGCGACCCTGTTCATGGTGATGCATTCCGCGCTGGCGGTGCTGCTGTCTCGGCTGGGCGCCGGGACCGACCTCCCGATCGGCACCGTGGTCGCGGGCCGGACCGACGAGGGGCTCGACGACCTGGTCGGCTGTTTCGTCAACAACCTGGTGATCCGCGCCGATCTGTCGGGCGATCCGGCCTTCGCCGACGTGCTCGGGCGCGTGCGGAAAGCCGCGCTGAACGCCTACGAGAACCAGGACGTGCCGTTCGAAAAGCTGGTCGAGGAGCTGGCGCCGACCCGATCGCTGTCGCGGCATCCGCTGTTCCAGGTGATGGCCGCGGTGGAAAGCGCGGACCTCGTTTCCGCCGGACACGGCCGCGGGCCGTCGCTGGAGCTGCCCGGTCTGCGCGTCGACCTGATCTCCGACGACCGGCAGGCGGGCGACTTCGACCTCGATCTCGTGGTGCGCGAGGCACTCGACGCCGACGGACGCCCGGCGGGACTGGAGGGCGCGCTCATCGGCGCCGCGGACCTCTGCGACGCCGAGACGGTCGAGCGGATCGCGGCGCGGCTCGTCCAGATCCTGGAAGCCGTCGTGGCCGACCCGTCCGTCCCCATCCGGTCCTTGCCGGTTCTCGACGAGGACGAACTGCGGCGGATCCTCCAGGCCTGGAATGACACCGCGATTCCGGCGCCGGATGGTGTGGTGCCGGATCTGGTCGCGGGACAGGTGTCGCGTTCACCGGAGGCGACGGCGGTCGTCGGTTCGGGTGTCGAGCTGAACTATGCCGAGTTGGATGCGCGGGCGAACAGGCTGGCGCGGAAGTTGATCGCGGCCGGGGTGGGCCCGGAGTCGGTGGTGGCTTTGGTGTTGGAGCGGTCTCCGGAGTTGATGGTCGCCGTTTTGGCGGTCTTGAAGGCCGGTGGCGCTTACCTGGCTGTCGATCCGGGATTGCCCGCGGAACGAATTCGTTTCCTGGTCGAGGATTCCGCAGCCGTGTTGGTGGTGGACTCGCCGGGGTTCGTGACGGAAGTCGACGACTTCGATGCCGGTCCGGTGTCTGACGCTGATCGTGTTTCGCCTTTGTTGCCGGGGAATGCGGCGTATGTGGTGTATACGTCGGGGTCGACTGGTGTGCCGAAGGGTGTGGTCGTCACCCATCGTGGGTTCGTGAATCTGTCGGTGAGTCATGCTCGTTTCGGGGTGGGGCCGGGATCGCGGGTGGCGCAGTTCGCGTCCTCGGGTTTCGACATGTTCTGTGAGGAATGGCTTCTGGCGTTGGGGTCGGGAGCGGCGTTGGTGATCGTGCCGCCGGAGCGGCGCCTGGGCGCGGAACTCGCGGGATTCCTCACGGAGCACGGAGTGACGCACGCGACGCTGCCGCCGGCCGCGGTGACCAGCCTTCCCCAGGACGGTTTGCCCGAGGGCTTCGTGCTGGACGTCGGTGGCGAGGCGCTGCCCGCCGATCTCGTTTCCCGGTGGGCCACGGATCACTTGATGTTCAACAGTTACGGCCCGGCCGAGGCGACGGTGAACGCGGCGGTGTGGCGCTGCCTGCCCGGCGAGGAGGCCGTCCCGATCGGACAGCCGATCGCGAACGTCCGGGTGTACGTGCTGGACGACGCGCTGGAGCCGGTCCCGGCGGGCGTCGGCGGCGAGTTGTACGTGGCCGGTGAAGGCGTCGCTCGCGGATACGTGGGTCGTGCGGCGTTGACCGGTGAGCGTTTCGTGGCGTGTCCTTTCGAGCCAGGGCAGCGGATGTACCGCACGGGAGACCGGGTCCGGTGGAACGCCGACGGCGAGCTGGTGTTCCTGGGCCGTGTCGACGACCAAGTGAAGATCCGCGGCTTCCGGGTCGAGCCCGGGGAGATCGAAGCCGTTCTGCTGACTCACGCCGAGGTCGACCAGGCCGCGGTGATCGCGCGGGAAGACACTCCGGGCGACGTCCGGCTGGTGGGTTATGTGACTCTCGCGGGCGCGGTGTCCGGTGAGGGGTTGCGGGCGTTCCTGGGTGAGCGGCTGCCTTCGTATCTGGTGCCCTCGGCGATCGTCGAACTCGACGTCTTCCCGTTGACCGCCAACGCCAAGCTCGACCGCAAGGCACTCCCCGCGCCGGACTTCGCGGCAGTGGCCGTCACCTCTCGCGCGCCGGAGACCGCGCGAGAGGAAGTGCTGTGCCAGGCGTTCGCGGAGGTGCTCGGCCTGGAACGCGTCGGTGTCGACGACGACTTCTTCGCGCTGGGCGGGCATTCGCTGCTCGTGGTGTCGCTCGTGGAATGGCTGCGGCGGCGCGGCGTCTCGGTGTCGGTGCGCGCGCTGTTCCTGACCCCGACCCCGGCCGGGCTGGCCGCCGTCGCGGGCCCCGCGCCGGTGGTGGTGCCGCCCAACCTGATCCCGCCGGACGCCGGGGAGATCACGCCGGAAATGGTGCCGCTGGCCGGGCTGACCGAAGCCGAGATCGCGCGGGTGGTGGCCGCGATCCCCGGTGGGGTGCCGAACATTCAGGACGTGTACCCGCTGGCGCCGTTGCAGGAAGGCATCTTCTTCCACCACCTGATGACCGAGCACGGCGGAACCGACGTCTACGTGACGCCCACCGTCGTCGAGTTCGACTCGCGTGACCGGCTCGACGACTTCCTCGCCGGGTTGCGCTGGATGGTGGACCGGCACGACATCTACCGCACCGCCGTCGTGTCGGCGGGGCTGCGGGAGCCCGTGCAGGTCGTGGTGCGCCACGCCGAGGTGCCGGTCGAGGAGGTCGTCCTCGATCCCGCCGGACCCGACGCCGTCGAGCAGATCCTGAACGCGGCGGGCGGGCGGCTGGACCTGGACCGCGCTCCGCTGATGGACGTGCGTTTCGCCGCCGATCCGCGCGGGGGCCGATGGATCGGCTTGCTGCGCGTCCACCACCTGTTGCAGGACCACACCACGCTTGAGGTGCTGCTCGACGATCTGCGGGCGTTCCTGTCCGGGCGCACGGGGGAACTGCCCGCGCCGGTCCCGTTCCGCGAATTCGTGGCGCAGGCACGGCTCGGGGTGCCGCGTCAGGAGTACGAGCGGTACTTCTCCGGCCTCCTCGGCGACGTGACGGAGACGACCGCCCCGTACGGACTGGTGGATCTGCACGGGGACGGCACCGGCTCGGAGCAGGCTCACCTGTGGGTGGACGACGCGCTGAGCGAACGCGTCCGCGAGGTGGCGCGGTCGTGGGGCGCGAGCCCGGCCACGGTGTTCCACCTGGCGTGGGCACGCGTACTGGGCGCGGTTTCGGGCCGAGAAGACGTCGTTTTCGGCACTGTCCTCTTCGGACGGATGAACGCCGGTACCGGCGCGGACCGGGTGCCGGGACTGTTCATCAACACCCTGCCGGTCCGGGTCCGCCTCGACCGGCAGGGTGTCGGCGAAGCGCTGACCGGACTGCGGCATCAGCTCGCGGACCTGCTGGCCTACGAGCACGCGCTGTTGGCGCTCGCCCAAGGAGCCAGTGGCCTCACCGGCGGCAGCCCGCTGT
Source organism: Amycolatopsis thailandensis (assembly GCF_042723255.1). Lineage (NCBI taxonomy): Bacteria > Bacillati > Actinomycetota > Actinomycetes > Pseudonocardiales > Pseudonocardiaceae > Amycolatopsis > Amycolatopsis thailandensis. The sequence goes on along the minus strand of NZ_JBHXJK010000009.1, from coordinate 31,308 downwards.
TCAGCTCCATCTTCAACTACCGGCACAGCCCGGACACTCCCGAGGAGGCCCGCCCGGCACTGGACGGGATGAAGGTCCTGTCCGCCCGCGACCTCACGAACTACCCGCTCGCGGTCGCTGTCGACGCCCAGGAGTCCGGCTTCGCGATCACCTTGGACGCGGTGGCGCCCGCCGACCCGGCCCGGGTCGGCGCGCTGCTGCTCACCTGTCTCGAAGCGCTCACGACCGCGCTGGCGGACGAGCCGGCCACGCCGTTGCGCACGGTCGACGTGCTGGACGAGACCGAGCTGTCCGCTCTGGTGGACGGCTGGAACGACACCGCGGTACCGGTACCCGAGGTCTCGATACCGGACGCGTTCGCGGCCAGGGCCGCGGCCGGCCCCGACGCCGTCGCGGTCGTCTCCGGCGAGCTGGAGCTGTCCTACGGCGAGCTGGACGCGCGCGCGGACCGGCTGGCGCGGGCACTGGTCGCCGCGGGTGTGCGGCCCGAGTCGGCCGTGGCGGTCGCGATGGAGCGGTCGGCCGACCTGGTGGTGGGCTTGCTGGCGGTGCTGAAGGCCGGTGGCGTGTTCGTGCCGCTGGACACCGGCTGGCCGGCGGCCCGGATGCGCGCGGTGACCGCGGACGCGGGCGCCTGCCTGCTCCTGGCGCACGAGCCGACCAGCGGGCTCGAACTCGGCGTCGCGACGTTGACGGTCGAGGCCGGGACGGACACCGCGGTGGAACTGCCGGACTCGGTGCCGCCGGATTGTGCCGCCTACGTGATGTACACGTCCGGTTCGACCGGCGAGCCGAAGGGAGTCGTGGCCACCCATCGGGACGTCGTGCGCCTGGCGCTGGACCGGTGCTGGGGGACCGCGGCACGGGTGTTGTTCCACGCCCCGCACGCGTTCGACGCGTCGTCCTACGAACTGTGGGTGCCGCTGCTGTCGGGCGGCACCGTGGTGATCGCGCCGGACGAGCGCGTCGACGCGGCGTCGATCCGGCGATCGATCTCCGCGCACGCGCTGACCCACATCCACGTGACCGCCGGTCTGCTGCGGGCACTGGCCGACGACGACCCGGGCTGCTTCGCCGGAGTGCGCGAGGTGCTGACGGGCGGGGACGTGGTGACGGCCGACGCCGTGCGCCGGGTCCTGGAGGCGGGTTCCGGGGTGGTCGTGCGGCATCTCTACGGGCCGACCGAGGTCACGCTGTGCGCCACCCAGCACGAGATCGCCGAGGCCGGCGAGGCCGGCGTCGCGCTGCCCATCGGGCGGCCGCTGGACAACACCCGTGTCTACGTCCTGGACGACGGGCTCAACGTGGTCCCGGTGGGCGTCGCGGGCGAGCTGTACGTCGCCGGTGCCGGAATCGCGCGCGGCTATGTCAACCGCGCCCAGTCCACGGCGGAGCGGTTCGTCGCGTGCCCGTACGGGACGGGCGGGCGGATGTACCGCACCGGGGACCTGGCCCGGTGGACGCCGGACGGACGGCTGGTGTTCGCCGGTCGCGCGGACGACCAGGTGAAGATCCGCGGGTTCCGGGTGGAACCGGGCGAGGTCGAGGCCGTGCTCGCCGGGCATCCGGCGGTCGCGCGGGCCACCGTCGTCGTGCGGGAAGACGTGGCGGGGGACAAACGGCTCGTCGGTTACGTGGTGCCCGTGGACGGCAGCGGGTCCATCGCCGACGCGGTGCGCGACCATGTCGCGGGCCGCTTGCCCGAGTACCTCGTCCCGGCGTCGTTCGTGGAACTGGCGGCGCTTCCATTGACGGTCAACGGGAAGGTCGACCGCGCGGCGCTGCCCGCGCCCGAGTACGCGGCCGGTGCGGGGCGCGCTCCGGCGAACGCCACGGAAGAGCTGCTGTGCCGGGCCTTCGCGGATGTCCTGGGGCTGCCGACGGCCGGGATGGACGACGACTTCTTCGCCCTCGGCGGGCATTCGCTCCTGGTGATGCGCGTGGTGAGCCGGATCCGCGCGCTCCTGGACGTCGAACTGCCGATCCGGACCGTGTTCGAGGCGCGGACCCCCGCGCGGTTGGCGGCCCGGCTGGCCGAGGTCGCCGCGCCGGGGCGGGCCACGCTCGCGGCGCGGACACGGCCGGACCGGGTGCCGTTGTCGTTCGCGCAGCGCCGGTTGTGGTTCCTGGGGCAACTGGAAGGTCCGAGCCCGACCTACAACATCCCGTGGGGGCTGAAGCTGACCGGGACTTTGGACCGGGCGGCTTTCGCGGCGGCGTTGCGCGACGTGGTCGAGCGGCACGAGGTGCTGCGCACCGTGTTCGAGCTGGCCGACGGCGAGCCGTACCAGCGGGTGCTTCCGGCGGACGAGTCCGCGTTCGCGCTGGACGTCGTGGAAGTACCCGCCGACGACCTGACGGCCGCGGTGGAGCAGGCCGCGACGCACGCCTTCGACCTCGCGGCGGAGATCCCGGTGCGCGCCTCGCTGTTCGCGGTGGCACCGGACGAGCACGTGCTGGTCCTGGTAGTGCACCACATCGCGGGCGACGCCTGGTCGATGGCGCCGTTGGCACGCGACGTTTCGCTGGCCTACGAGGCACGGCTGGCCGGCGCGGCCCCAGGATGGGCGCCGTTGCCGGTGCAGTACGCCGACTACGCGCTCTGGCAACGGGAACTGCTCGGCGACGACGACGATCCCGGCAGCGTGATCTCACAGCAGGTGGACCACTGGAAGGCCGCGCTCGCGGGCGCGCCGGACGTGCTGGACCTGCCCGCCGACCGGCCGCGTCCGGCGGAGCCGTCCCACCGGGGCCATGTCGCCGAGGCCGAGCTTCCCGCCGAACTCCACCGGCGGCTCCACGCGCTGGCGGACGCCGAGGGCGTGACCGTGTTCATGGTGTTGCAGGCCGCGCTGGCCGTGACGCTTTCGCGGTTGGGCGGCGGACGGGACATCCCGATCGGCACGGCCGTCGCGGGGCGTACCGACCAGGCCCTCGACGAGCTGGCCGGGTTCTTCGTCAACACCCTCGTCCTGCGTGCCGACCTGTCCGGGAACCCGGTCTTCACCGAAGTTCTGCGGCGGGCACGGGAAAACCTCCTCGCGGCGCTGGCGAACCAGGACGTCCCCTTCGAGCGGCTGGTCGAGGAGCTCGCCCCGGTCCGCTCGCTGACCCGGCATCCGCTGTTCCAGGTGATGCTGACCGTGCAGAACACCGCCGGGCCCGACGCCGGGCTGCCCGGCTTGCGGACCTCGATGGTGCCCACCGGCGCGGTGCCCGCCAAATTCGATCTGGACCTGGCGTTCGAGGAGTCCTTCGACGCGGAAGGCGCGCCCGCCGGTCTGCGCGGAACGCTCGTCGCGGCCGCCGACCTGTTCGACCCGGGCACCGCGGACCGGATCGTCACCTGGTTCGCCCGGGTGCTCGACGAGGTGACCCGTCGGCCGGAGCTGCGGCTCGGCGAGATCGGCGTACTCGACGCCGCCGAACTGTCCACTTTGGACAGCTGGAACGAAGCGGGACCGCCGGTCCCCGAGACGACGCTGCCGTCGCTGTTCGAGGCACAGGCGGCGAGGACGCCGGAAGCGATCGCCGTCACGGCCGGAGACGTCGAGCTGTCGTACGCGGAACTGGACACGCGGGCGAACGGTCTGGCGCGCCTGCTGAGGGACCGCGGTGTCGGCCCGGAGTCGGTCGTCGGGGTGGTCGCGCCGAGGTCGGCCGAGCTCGTGGTGTCCATGTTGGCCGTGCTCAAGGCGGGTGGCGCGTACTTGCCGCTGGATCCGGAGTCGCCGGCGGATCGGATCGGGTTCGTGCTCGCGGACGCGGGCGCGGTCTGCGTGGTGACGACGCCGGATTGCGTTTCGCTGGTGCCGCAAGGTGTTCCGGCCGTGGTGGCGGACGGTTCCCGGGATGACGTGGCGCCGGTCCGGTCGGGCGCGGTACGCCCCGAGCACGCGGCGTATGTGATCTATACGTCGGGTTCGACGGGGACGCCCAAGGGTGTGGTGGTGCCGCATCGGAACGTGGTCGCCTTGTTCGCCGCCACGGAAGGCTTGTTCGATTTCGGCGCCGGTGACGTGTGGTCGTGGTTCCATTCGTTCGCGTTCGACTTCTCGGTGTGGGAACTGTGGGGTCCGCTGGTGCACGGCGGCCGTGTCGTCGTCGTTCCGTTCGACGTGTCGCGTTCGCCGCGGGAATTCGCCGATCTGCTGGTGCGGGAACGGGTCACGATGCTGAGCCAGACGCCGTCGGCGTTCTACCAGCTGATGGAGACGGCCGGTTCGGACAGCTTGCGGACCGTGGTGTTCGGCGGAGAGGCACTGGATCCCGCGCGGCTGAGCGACTGGTGGGAGCGGGTGGGCGTCTCCGGCCCCCGGCTGGTGAACATGTACGGGATCACCGAGACCACCGTGCATGTCACGCATTTCGATCTCCTTCCCGGCGTCGACGGGAGCGTGATCGGCCGGGGGATCCCGGGTCTGTCGGTGTACGTGCTGGACGAGTGGTTGCGGCCGGTACCCGCGGGTGTCGTGGGGGAGCTGTACGTGGCCGGACCTCAGGTCGCGCGGGGCTACGTGCGTCGCCCCGGTTTGACCGGTGAGCGGTTCGTGGGGTGTCCGTTCGGTGCTCCGGGCGCCCGGATGTACCGGACCGGGGACCGGGGCCGATGGAACACCGAAGGCCGGCTCGTGTTCGCCGGACGGGCGGACGACCAGGTGCAGATCCGCGGCTTCCGGATCGAGCCGGGTGAGGTCGAGGCCGTGCTGGCGGCGCATCCGGAGGTGACGCAGGCGGCGGTGATCGCGCGGGAGGACGTCGAGGGCGATGTCCGGCTGGTGGGTTACGTGGTCCCCGCCGCGGACGCGTCCGCCTCACCGGAAGCCGTGCGCGGGTTCGCGGCGGGCCGGTTGCCGTCGTACCTGGTGCCGTCGGCGGTGGTGGTGCTGGAGTCGTTGCCGTTGACCGGTAACGGAAAGCTGGATCGCGCGGCGCTGCCCGCGCCTGCCTATTCGGCGGGTGGCGGTCGTGCTCCGGCCACCACCGAAGAGGAACTTCTCTGCCAGGCGTTCGCCGAAGTGCTGGGCCTGGATCGGGTCGGTGTCGACGACGATTTCTTCGCACTGGGCGGTCATTCGCTGCTCGCGGTCTCGTTGGTGGAGTGGCTGCGGCAGCGTGGGGTTTCGGTGTCGGTGCGAGCGCTGTTCACCACGCCGACCCCGGCCGGGCTGGCCGCGGTCGCGGGGGTCGGCTGGGTCGAGGTGCCGCCGAACCTGATTCCGGAGGGAGCCACCGAGCTGACCCCGGCGATGCTGACGCTGGTCGACCTGACCGCGGACGAGGTGGAGCTGGTCGCGGCGTCGCTCCCGGGCGGGGCGGCCGACGTGCAGGACGTGTACCCGCTCGCGCCCTTGCAGGAGGGCATCTATTTCCACTATCTGCTGGCAGGCCGGGACGGCACCGACGTGTACGCCACACCGACCGTGCTGGCGGTCGACACCCGGGAACGCCTCGAAGGCTTTCTCGTCGCGTTGCGATGGCTGGTCGACCGGCACGACATCTACCGCACGACGATCCTGTCCGAAGGACTCCCGCACCCCGTCCAGGTGGTCTCCCGGCACGCGCGGCTGCCGGTCGAGGAGATCACGCTCGACCCGGCCGGACCGAGCCCCGTCGACCAGCTCCTGGCCGCGGGCGACGGCAGGATGGAGCTGACCGAGGCCCCGCTCATCCGGGTCTACGTCGCCGCCGATCCGGCGGGCGGCTGGCTGGTCCTGCTGCGCATCCACCATCTGATCCAGGACCACACCACCTTCGACGTGATAGTCGAGGACCTGCAGGCGTTCCTCGCCGGACGGGCGGGCGAATTGCCGCCGCCGTCCCGGTTCCGCGAGTTCGTCACCCAGGCCCGGGGCGGGGTGTCCCAGGCCGACCACGAACGCTATTTCACCGAACTGCTCGACGGTGTCACCGAAACCACCGCCCCCTACGGCCTTCTGAACACCTACGGGGACGGCGCCGCGGCCGCGCTCGCCCACCTGCGGGTCGACGACGCCCTGTCCGCACGGACGCGCGAAGTGGCACGGACGCTCGGCGTGAGTCCGGCGACGCTGTTCCACCTGGCGTGGGCACGGGTGGTCGGCGCGGTCTCGGGACGCGACGACGTCGTGTTCGGCACGCTCCTGTTCGGACGGATGAACGCCGGCGCGGGAGCCGACCGCGCGCCCGGGCTGTTCCTCAACACGCTGCCGGTGCGGACGCGGCTCGCCGGCACGAGCGTGGCCGGGGCGCTGGCCGCGATGCGGGGTCAGCTCGCCGACCTGATGGTCCACGAGCACGCGCCGCTGGCGTCGGCGCAGGCCGCGGCCGAACTGCCCGGCGGCGGCCCGCTGGTCACGTCGCTGTTCAACTACCGGCACAACCAGGAGGAGCCCGAACCCGGCGACGGCATCGAAGGCGTCCGGACGGTGTTCACCCGGGAACACACGAACTATCCGCTCCACGTGTCGATCGACAACGACGGCCCGGGTTTCGCGATCACCGTCAACGCCGTGGCGCCCGCCGACCCCGACCAGGTCTGCGCGCTCCTGCACACGTGTCTCGGCAACCTGGTCACCGCGCTCGCCGCCGCGCCGGAGACGCCGTTCACCGCCGTGGACGTGCTGGACACCCGGTCCCGCGACCGGCTGGTGGTGGACTGGAACGACACTGCCTCGGCCGTCTCGGACGTTTCCGTGCCGGAGGCGTTCGCCGCGCAGGTCGCCCGCACCCCGGAAGCGACCGCTCTGGTGTCCGGTGAAGTGGCGCTCGGATACGCCGAACTCGACGACCGCTCGGACCGGTTCGCGCGGACGCTGGTGGCCTCGGGGGTGGGCGCGGAATCGCCCGTCGCGGTGCTGATGGAGCGGTCGGCCGAGCTGGTGGTGACGTTGCTGGCGATCCTCAAGGCCGGCGGGGCGTACGTGCCGCTGGACGTCGGCTGGCCGGTCGAGCGGCTGCGGGCGGTGGTCGAGGGTTCGGGGGCCGCGTCGCTGGTGGTGCACGAACTGACGGCGCATCACGAAATCCTGGACGGACTGGGGATCCCGACGATCTGGGCCGATGCCGAGACCGACGCCGAAGCCGCCGCGTTGCCTCCGCGATGCCCGCCGGGACAAGCCGCCTACGTGATGTACACCTCCGGGTCGACGGGGGTGCCGAAGGGTGTCGTGACCACGCATCGAGACGTGGTGGCCCTGGCGAAGGATCGTTGCTGGGGCGCGACACCCCGGGTGCTGTTCCACGCGCCGCACGCGTTCGACGCGTCGTCGTACGAGCTGTGGGTCCCGCTGTTGTCGGGCGGCACCGTGGTGGTGGCGCCGGCCGAACGCGTGGACGCGACCGTCCTGCGGCGGCTGATCACCGGGCACGAGCTGTCCCATGTGCACCTGACGGCCGGTCTGCTCCGCGTGCTCGTCGACGAGGATCCGTCCTGTCTCGCCGGTGTGCGGGAGGTGCTGACCGGCGGCGACGTGGTCCCGGCGGAGGCGGTCCGGCGGGTACTGGAGTCGAATCCCGGCGTCACGGTCCGGCAGTTGTACGGGCCCACCGAGGTGACGTTGTGCGCCACCCAGCACGAGGTGGCCGATCCCGGCGAGGTGGCGGGTGTGCTGCCGATCGGGCGGCCGTTGGACAACACGAGCGTCTACGTGCTGGACGACGGCCTCGGCCTCGTTCCGGCCGGGGTGGCCGGTGAGTTGTACGTGGCCGGTGCCGGTGTCTCGCGCGGCTACCTGGATCGTCCTTTGTGGACTTCCGAGCGTTTCGTGCCGTGCCCGTTCGGCGCCGCCGGTTCACGGATGTACCGCACCGGTGACCTGGTCCGGTGGACTCCGGACGGCCGTCTGGTGTTCGTCGGGCGGGCCGACGAGCAGGTGAAGATCCGCGGGTACCGGGTGGAGCCGGGCGAGGTCGAGGCCGTACTCGCCGCGCATCCGGTGGTGGCGCAGGCCGCCGTGCTGGTCCGCGAAGACGTGCCGGGCGACAAGAGGCTGGTCGCCTACCTGGTCCCTGCCGAGCCGGGCGCGGGCGTCGGGGCCAGGGCACGCGCGTACGCCGTCGAGCGGCTGCCGGAATACCTTGTCCCGTCGGCGTTCGTGGAGCTGGAGACCCTTCCGCTCACGGTCAACGGCAAGGTGGACCGGGCGGCCCTGCCGGCGCCCGAGTACTCGGGCAGCGCGAGCCGCGCTCCCGCGAACGCCACGGAAGAGCTGCTGTGCCAGGTGTTCGCCGAGGTGCTGGGCCTTCCTTCGGTCGGGATGGACGACGACTTCTTCGAGCTGGGCGGGCATTCGCTGCTGGCGATCCAGCTCACGAGCCGGGTGCGTGTGGTGCTGTCGGTGGAAGTGCCGCTGCACACGCTGTTCGAGGCCCGCACTCCGGCGAACCTGGCGGCGTCGGCGTCACTGGGCGTCCCGGGCCGGACGGCCCTGGTGGCGCGGGAGCGGCCGGAACGGGTGCCGTTGTCGTTCGCGCAGCGCCGGTTGTGGTTCCTGGGGCGGCTGGAGGGCCCGAGCCCGACCTACAACATCCCGTTGACGGTGCGGCTGACCGGATCGCTTGACCGAGCGGCTTTCGCTGCGGCGCTGCGCGATCTGGTGGAGCGGCACGAGGTGCTGCGCACCGTGTTCGAGCTGGCCGACGGTGAGCCGTACCAGCGGGTGCTTTCGGTGGCCGAGTCCGCGTTCGCGCTGGACGTGGTCGAGGTGACGGCCGGCGATCTCGACGAGAAGGTCGCCGAAGCGGCGGGACATCCGTTCGACCTGACCGCCGAACCGCCGGTGCGGGCGACGCTGCTCGCGGTGACGCCGGAAGACCACGTCCTGGTTCTGGCCGTGCACCACATCGCGGCGGACGCATGGTCGATGGAGCCGCTGTCGCGCGACCTCGCCGCGGCGTACACCGCGCGACTGCGGGGCACGGACCCCGCGTGGACCCCGTTGCCCGTGCAGTACGCGGATTACGCGCTCTGGCAGCGCGAACTCCTCGGCGACGAGAACGATCCGGGCAGCGTGCTCTCCCACCAGGTGGCCTACTGGCGTGACGCCCTCGCCGGGGCGCCGGAGGAGCTGGACCTGCCCGCCGACCGGCCGCGTCCGGCCACCGCGTCCTATCGCGGCTTGCTCGCCCCGATCGAGATCCCGGCCGGGCTGCACCGGCGCCTCCGGGCGGTGGCGCAGGACCGGGGAGTGACCCTGTTCATGGCGGTGCAGACTGCGCTGGCCACGGTGCTGTCGCGGCTGGGCGCCGGTACCGACGTCCCCATCGGGGTCGCGGTCGCGGGGCGCACCGACCAGGCGCAGGACGACCTCGTCGGCTTCTTCGTCAACACGCTCGTGCTGCGGACCGATCTGGCGGGCGACCCGACGTTCGCCGAAATCCTCGGGCGGGTCCGGTCCACGTCGTTGGCCGCTTTGTCCCACCAGGACGTCCCGTTCGAGAAGCTGGTCGAGGAGCTGGCGCCCGCCCGGTCGCTGGCCCGGCATCCGTTGTTCCAGGTCATGCTGACCCTGCAGAACGCGGGCGGCGGGGCCGCAGTGACGTTGCCCGGCCTGAAGCTCGGCTCGCTGCCCGCCGGTGACGTGGCGGCGAAGTTCGATCTCGACGTGTCGATGGGCGAGACCTTCGACGCGGCCGGTGCGCCGGCCGGGATGGCGGGCATGCTCATCGCGGCCGCCGATCTGTTCGACCAGGACACGGCCGACCGCCTCGCGCGCTGTCTGGTCAAGGCGTTGAGCCTGCTCGCCGAGGACACCGGCGCCCGGCTGAGCGCGGTGGACCTGCTCGATCCGGCCGAGCGACGGCTGGTGGTGAAGGAGTGGAATCGCACCGACTCTCCGCCGCCGGCCTTGCTTGTGCCGTCGGCCTTCGAGGCGCAGGTGGCGAGAACGCCCGACGCGCTCGCGGTGCTGCACGGTGACGGCACCCGGCTGAACTACGCCGAGGTGAACGCGCGGGCCAACCGGCTCGCCCGGCTGCTCGTCCGGCACGGCGTCGGACCGGAGTCGACCGTCGCGGTGTGCCTCGGCCGCTCCGCCGAACTGGTGGTGTCGCTGCTGGCGGTGCTCAAGGCGGGCGGCGCCTATCTGCCGATCGACCCCGCGCATCCGGCCGAGCGTGTCGGATACCAGGTGGACGACGCCCGTCCTGGGCTCGTGCTCACGGAGAGGGCCACCGGCTTCGCCAGCCACGGGCCGGACCGGATCGCGCTCGACGATCCCGGTGTCGCGGCCGAACTGGCGGAACTCGGCGACGGCGACCTGACCGCAGCCGAGCGTCGAGGGCCGCTGCTGCCTGGACACCCGGCCTACGTGATCTACACGTCGGGCTCCACCGGGCGGCCCAAGGGCGTCGTCGTCCCGCACGGCGCCATGGCGAACTTCGTCGCCGCGATGGGCGCGCGCTTCCCGATGACGGCCGCGGACCGGCTGCTGGCCGTCACGACGGTCTCGTTCGACATCCACGTCCTCGAGCTGTACGTGCCGCTGCTCTCGGGTGCCGGGGTCGTGCTGGCCGACGACACGGCCGTCCGGGATCCGGCGACGGTGGCCGGGCTGATCGACCGGTTCGGTGTGACGACGCTGCAGGCGACCCCGGCGCTGTGGCAGGCACTGCTGACCGCGCACGCCGGAGCCGCGCGCGGGGTGCGCCCGCTGGTCGGCGGCGAGGCGTTGCCGGGGGCGCTGGCCGCCCGCATCGCCGAGGCGTCGGGGAACACGGTCACCAACCTGTACGGCCCGACCGAGGCGACGGTGTGGGCGACCGCGGCCGACGTCGACGGGCAGGGCTCCGGCAGGGTGGCGATCGGCGGGCCGATCGCCAACACGAGGGCGTACGTGCTCGACGGCACGTTGCGGCCGCTCCCGCCGGGCGCCGTGGGTGAGCTGTATCTGGCGGGCGTCCAGCTCGCGCGGGGCTACCTGGGGCGCCCCGGAGCCACGGCGGAACGGTTCGTGGCCTGCCCGTTCGGCGACGACGGCGAGCGGCTGTACCGGACCGGCGACGTGGTGCGGTGGCGCGCGGACGGCGAGCTGGAGTTCCTGGGGCGCACGGACGACCAGGTGAAGATCCGCGGGTTCCGGATCGAGCTCGGCGAGGTCGAGGCGGTGCTGGGCGCCTGCCCGGAAGTGGACCGGGTCGCGGTCCTGGCGCGCGAGGACACGCCGGGGGACAAGCGGCTCGTCGCCTACGTGGTGACCACCGGCGCCGACCCGGCGGGGGCGGTGCGTGCGTACGCGTCCGAGCGGCTGCCGTCGTACATGGTGCCGTCCGTGGTCGTGACGCTCGACGCGTTGCCGTTGACCCCGAACGGAAAGCTCGATCGCAAGGCTCTTCCCGCGCCCGGTCCGACGGTGGTCGCGGGTACGGGAAGGCTCCCCGCGAGCCCTCGGGAGGAGTTGTTCTGCGCGGCGTTCGCCCACGTTCTCGGCCTCGGCGAAGTGGGGGCCGACGACGACTTCTTCGCACTGGGCGGGCATTCGCTCTTGGCGGTGTCCCTTGTGGAGTATCTCCGCACCCGGGGCGCCGAGGTGTCGGTGAAGGCGGTGTTCGAGCACGCCACCCCGGCGGGGCTGGCCGCGTCGGCGGGCCCGGACCGCGTGATGGTGCCACCGAATCTGATCCCGCCCGGCGCGACCGCGATCACGCCGGAGATGCTGCCCCTGGTCGAGCTGACCGAGGCCGAGCTCGACACGGTGATCGAGGCCGTGCCGGGTGGCGCGGCCAACGTCGCCGACGTGTACCCGCTGGCGCCGTTGCAGGAAGGCATGTTCTTTCACCACCTGATGGCCAAGGGGGAGGACGCGGACGTCTACGTGCTGCCGACCGTGCTGCGCTTCGGCTCGCGAGACCTCCTCGACGGTTTCCTCGGTGCCCTGCAAGGGATCGTCGACCGGACCGACATGTACCGGACGGCGGTCGTCTGGAAGGGACTGCGCGAACCGGTGCAGGTCGTGTGCCGGACCGCCGCGTTGCCGGTGGACGAGGTCGTCCTCGACGGCAGCGGTGACGCCACCACGCAACTGATGGCGGGGACGGGGATGGCGCTGGACCGGGCGCCCCTGATGCGGGTCCGGGTCGCCCTCGAACCGGACACCGGCCGCTGGGTCGTGTTGCTGCTCATCCATCACCTGGTGCAGGACCACACCGCGCTCGACGTGCTCCTGGACGAAGTCCGCGCGATGCTCGCCGGGCGGGCCGCGGAACTGCCCGAACCCGTGCCGTTCCGCGAATACGTCGCGAGGGCGCGATTCGGTGTCTCCCGGGAGGAGCACGAGGCATACTTCGCCGGGCTGCTCGGCGACCTGACCGAGCCGACGGCACCGTACGGGCTGCTCGACGTGCACGGCGGCGGCGAGGCGGTGACACGCGCCGACCGGTGGGTCGACGACGCACTGGCCCGGCGGGTGCGGGGGCTTGCCCGCTCGCGCGGGGTCAGCCCCGCGGCCGTCTTCCATCTGGCCTGGGCTCGGGTCCTCGGCACCCTGGCGGGACGCGACGACGTGGTGTTCGGGACCGTCCTTTTCGGACGGATGACCGCCGAAGCCGACATACGGCGGGCGGCGGGCCCGTTCATCAACACGCTGCCGGTCCGCGTCCGCCTCGACGGCACCGGGACGGGCACGGCGTTGTCGGCCATGCGGGGACAGCTGGCCGGGCTGATGGCGCACGAACACGCGCCGCTCACGGTCGCGCAGTCGGCCAGCGGTGTGCCGGGCGGTCTTCCGCTGTTCACGTCACTGCTCAACTATCGCTTCACCGCGGCCCCGGAGGAGGACGAGAGCGGGCAAGACCCTGTCGACGGCATCGAGCTCCTGGCGTACCGAGAGCAGAGCAACTACCCGCTGACGGTGTCCGTGGACGACGTGGCGGGCCGGTTCCTGCTGACCGTGGACGCGCTCGCCCCGGCCGATCCGGAGCAGGTCTGCGGATTGCTGCACGCCTGCCTCGACAGCCTCGCCTCCGTACTCGAAGAAGACCCCGGTACGGCGCTTTCGGCGGTCGAAGTGGTGGACGCCGCCGAACGACGGCGTGTGCTGGACGCGGGGACCGGGCCGGTCCGCGAGACACGGCAGGTGTCGTTCGGGGACCTGTTCGCGGCGCGGGCGGCCGAAACGCCGCACGCCGTGGCGCTGGCACGCGGGGACGTCGAACTGTCCTATCGGGACCTGGACGCGGTCACGAACCGCTTGGCACGACTGCTGATCGCGCGGGGCGCCGGGCCGGAATCGGTGGTCGCCGTGGTGCTGGAGCGGTCGCTGGAGCCGGTGATCGCGTTCCTCGCGATCCTGCGGGCGGGCGCGGCCTGCCTGATGGTCGATCCCGCTCTTCCCGCCGAGCGCGTCGGACTGATGTTCGCCGACGCCGCCCCGGCGCTGGTCCTGACGAGCGCCGGTCTCCGGTCGGTGGTGCCCGAAGGCGTGCCCACGGTGGTCCTGGGGTCGCCGGAGATCGACGCGGAGCTCGCGCGGCTGGACGACGCCCCGGTCAGCGACGCCGACCGGGTCACCCGGTTGTCGCCGGACCACCCGGCGTACGTGATCTACACGTCCGGCTCGACGGGGCGGCCGAAGGGCGTCGCGGTCACGCACCGCGGCCTCCCTTCGCTGGCACGAGCCCAGATCGAGTCCTTCGCGCTGGATGACGCGTCCCGGGTGCTGCAACTGGCCTCGCTCAGCTTCGACGCGTCGGTCATGGAAATGGTCATGGCGCTGTCGTGCGGAGCGACCTTGGTCGTCCCGGCGGTGGCGGGACCGCTGGCGGGAGACGACCTCGCCGAGGTGCTGCGGACCGAACGGATCACCCACACGCTGATCCCGCCGAGTGTCCTGGCCACCGTGCCCGAAGGATCGGGCGACGAGCTGGTCACGCTGGTGGTGGGCGCGGAGGCGTGCTCGCCGGAGCTGGTCGGACGCTGGGCACCGGGCCGCCGGATGGTGAACGCCTACGGCCCGACCGAGATCACCGTGCTGTGCACGCTGAGCGATGTGCTGCGTCCCGGCGAGGTTCCGCCCATCGGCCGTCCGACCGAGGGCGTCCGCTTGTACCTGCTCGACGACAGGCTGGCCCCGGTACCGGCAGGCGTGCCGGGCGAGCTCTACGTGGCGGGTCCTGGCGTGGCACGGGGCTACGTGGGCCGCGCGGGGCTGACCGCCGAACGATTCGTGGCCTGCCCGCAAGGCGGGCGGATGTACCGGACTGGTGACCGGGCCCGCTGGGGCGCGGACGGACAGCTGGTGTTCCTCGGCCGCGGCGACGATCAGGTGAAGATCCGCGGCTTCCGGATCGAACCGGGTGAGGTCGAGGCCGTGGTGGCCGCGCATCCGGCGGTGCGCGCGGCCGCGGTCGTCGCCCGCGAGGACGTCCCCGGCGACAAGCGCTTGGTGGCGTACGTGGTCCTGGGCGAGGACACCGGCGAAACGGTGCGGGAGTTCGTGGCCGCGCGCCTGCCGTCCCATCTGGTCCCGGCGGCGGTCGTCGAGCTGGACGCCATGCCGCTGACACCCAGCGGGAAACTCGACCGCGCCGCGCTGCCTGCCCCCGGGTACACCGCCGGTGACGGCCGGGCGCCCTCCAGTGCCCGCGAAGAACTGCTGTGCGGTGCTTTCGCCCACGTCCTGGGGCTGCCGTCGGTCGGAATGGACGACGACTTCTTCGCACTGGGCGGGCATTCCCTGCTCGCGATCCGGCTGGTGAGCCGGGTGCGCGCGGTGCTGGGCGTCGAGCTGCCCCTCCGGGCGCTGTTCGAGACGCCGACACCGGCCGCCCTCGTCCGCGGTCTCGTCGAGGCCGCGCCGGGACGGGCCGCGCTGGCGGCGCGGGAACGACCGGACCTGGTGCCGTTGTCGTTCGCGCAGCGGCGGTTGTGGTTCCTGCGGCAACTGGACGGGCCGAGCGCCGCGTACAACGTCCCGGTGGGCCTTCGGCTGTCCGGGGAGCTGGACCGGGAGGCGCTGGAAGCCGCGTTCCACGACGTGATCGAGCGTCACGAGGTCCTGCGGACGGTGTTCCCGATGCTGGACGAAGAGCCGTGTCAACAGGTCCTGCCGATGTCCGACACCAGGTTCGAGCTCCGGTTCGCCGAGGTGCCGCCCGAGGACCTCGACGACGCGGTGGGCGCGGCGGCCGGGTACGAGTTCGACCTCGCCACGGAGATCCCGCTGCGGGCCTCGTTGTTCGCCACCGGGGCGCGGGAGCACGCGCTCGTGCTGGTGGTGCACCACATCGCGGGTGACGCCTGGTCGATGGAACCGCTGGCCAGAGACCTCGCGACGGCCTACGCCGCCCGGCTCGGGGGACACGAACCGGAGTGGGCGCCGTTGCCGGTGCAGTACGTCGACTACACGCTCTGGCAGCGGGACCTGCTCGGTGACGAACACGCCGCGGGCACGGTGCTGGCCGACCAGGTGGCGTACTGGCGGGACGCCCTCGCGGGGGCGCCGGACGAACTGGAGCTGCCCGCGGACCGGCCGCGGCGGGCCGAGGCGTCCCATCGCGGCCACGAGTTGCCGGTCCTGGTGCCCGCCGAGGTCCACGCGCGGCTGCTGGAGCTGGCGAGGGCCGAGGGCGCGACGGTCTTCATGGTGCTGCAAGCGGCGCTCTCGACGTTGTTGCACCGGCTCGGCGCGGGCACCGACATCCCCATCGGGGCCGCCGTCGCCGGGCGGATGGACCAGGCGCTGGACGAGCTGGTCGGCTTCTTCGTGAACACCCTGGTGATCCGCGGCGACCTGTCCGGCGATCCGACGTTCCGCGAGCTGCTCGGGCGGGTGCGGGCCACCAGCCTGGCGGCGTACGAGAACCAGGACGTGCCGTTCGAAAAGCTGGTCGAGGAGCTGTCCCCGACGCGATCGCTGGCCCGGCATCCGCTGTTCCAGGTCATGCTCACGGTGCAGAACACCACCGGCGCCGGCGGTGGACCGGCCGCCGGGTTGCCGGGTCTGCGGGCGGACTCGCTTTCGATGGGCGGCGCGGCGTCGGCCAAGTTCGACCTCGACCTGAGCCTGGGGGAGACCTTCGACGAGTCCGGTGCCCCGGCGGGACTGCACGGTTCCCTCACCGCGGCCTCCGACCTGTTCGACGAGTACACGACGGGGCGGCTCGTCAGTTACCTGATCCGGGTCCTCACGGCGGTTTCCGCCGACGTCGAAGTCCGCGTGAGCGCGGTGGAGATGCTCGATCCGGCCGAGTACCACCGGATCGTCGAGGAATGGAACGACACCGCTCGCGCCGTGCCGGATCGCCTGGTGCCCGAACTGTTCTCCGAACAGGCGGCGCGGGCGCCGGAGGCGACGGCGCTCGTGCGCGACGGGATCGAGCTGTCCTACGGCGACGTCGAGGCGAAAGCGAATCGCCTGGCGCGCCGGTTCATCGCCCAGGGGATCGGGCCGGAGTCGGTGGTGGCCCTGGTGCTGGGGCGGTCGCCGGAGCTGGTGATCGCCGTCCTGGCGGTGCTGAAGGCGGGCGGCGCCTACCTCCCGATCGATCCGGAACTGCCCGCGGAGCGTGTCCGGTTCATGATCGAGGACGCCGCCCCGGCACTGGTGGTGGACGACCCGGGCTTCGTGGACGAGGCCACGGATCACGCGCCCACCCCGGTGTCCGACCGCGACCGGATCGCGCCCTTGTCACCGACCCATCCGGCGTACGTGATCTACACGTCGGGGTCCACCGGGCAGCCGAAGGGTGTCGTCGTCACCCATGAGTCCTGTGTGAGTCTCTCGGTGAGTCACGAGAGGTACGGCGTCGGAGCCGAGAGCCGGGTCGCGCAGTTCGCGTCGGTGGGCTTCGACATGTTCTGCGAGGAGTGGTTGCTCGCGTTGCTGTCGGGGGCGGCGCTGGTGATCGTGCCGCCGGACCGGCGGCTGGGGCGGGAGCTGGCTTTGTTCCTGGTGGAGCAGCGCGTCACCCATGCGACGTTGCCGCCCGCGGTGGTGGCGACGATGCCCGACGACGTCCTGGATCCGGGGTTCGTGCTGGATGTGGGCGGTGAAGCGTGTCCGCCGGAGCTGGTCGAGCGCTGGGCGGACGGGCGCACGATGTTCAACACCTACGGTCCGAGCGAGGCGACGGTCGACGCGACGGTGTGGCGGTGCCGGCCCGGTCTGGAGCCGGGTACGGCGGTGCCGATCGGCCGTCCCATCGCCAATACCCGGGTGTACGTGCTGGATTCGGCGCTGCGGCCCGTGCCGACGGGCGTGGTCGCCGAGCTCTACCTGTCGGGCACGAGCCTGGTGCGCGGCTACCTGGGCCTTCCCGAGATGACCGCCGAGCGGTTCGTGGCCAATCCCTTCGAGCCGGGACAGCGGATGTACCGCACAGGCGACCGGGTGCGCTGGGACGCCGACGGCCAGCTCGTCTTCGCGGGCCGGGCGGATGATCAGGTGAAGATCCGCGGGTTCCGGATCGAACCCGGCGAGGTCGAGGCCGTGCTCGCGGGGTACCCCGGCGTCTCCCAGGTCGCGGTGATCGCGCGGGAGGACTCGCCCGGCGATCCGCGGCTGGTGGGGTACGTCGTGCCCGAGGAGGGCGCGGACCTCGGCGGGCTGCGGGGCTTCGCCTCGGAGCGGTTGCCGTCGTACCTGGTGCCGTCGGCCGTGGTGGAACTGGAGGCGTTGCCCCTGACGGTCAACGGCAAACTGGACCGCAGGGCGCTGCCGGCGCCCGCGTACGAGACCGGTTCGGGACGCGTCCCCACCACGACCGAAGAAGAGCTGCTGTGCCAGGCCTTCGCCGAGGTGCTGGGGCTGCCGTCGGTCGGCGTGGACGACGACTTCTTCGCGCTGGGCGGGCATTCACTGCTTGCGGTGTCACTGGTGGAGTGGCTGCGGCAGCGCGGGGTTTCGGTTTCGGTGCGGGCGTTGTTCGTGACGCCGACGCCCGCGGGGCTGGCCACGGCCTCCGGCCCGGAACCGGTGGTCGTGCCGCCGAACCTCATCCCGGCCGGGGCGACCGGGCTCACGCCGTCGATGCTGCCGATGGTCGAGCTGACCGAGGCGGAGGTCGCCAGGCTGGTGGAGCAGGTGCCGGGCGGCGCGGCGAACGTGGCGGACGTGTACCCGCTGGCGCCGTTGCAGGAAGGCATCTTCTTCCACAACCTGATGGTCGGCCACGAGGGCACGGACGTGTACGTGACGCCCGCGGTGATCGAGTTCGAGTCGCGGCCGCTGCTGGACGAGTTCCTGACGGCCATGCAGTGGGTGGTGGACCGGCACGACATCTACCGCACCGCGGTGATCTCCGACGGACTCCCGGAACCCGTGCAGGTGGTGGTGCGCCACGCCGAACTGCCGGTCTCGGAGGTCGAGCTCCGGCGGGGCGGGCAGGATCCCGCCGAGGAGCTGACCGCCGCCGTCCGCGACTGGATGCCGCTGGACCGGGCACCACTGCTGACCACGCACATCGCCGCCGATCCCGACGGCGATCGCTGGCTGTGCCTGCTCCGGGTCCACCACCTGCTCCAGGACCACACCGCGATGCAGGTGATGCTCACCGAGCTGCGGGCACACCTGGCGGGCCGCACCGACGAGCTGCCGCCGCCGCTGCCGTTCCGCGAGTTCGTCGCGCAGGCGCGGTTCGGCGTGCCGAAGGAGGAGCACGAACGATACTTCCGCGAAGTCCTCGGCGACGTCACCGAGCCGACCGCTCCGTACGGGCTGACCGAGGTTCACGGCGACGGCACGACGACGGGGCAGGCGGGCCTCCGGGTGGAGGAGGCGCTGTCCGGGCGGCTGAAGGAGATCGCGCGATCGCTGGCGGTCAGCCCGGCGACGGTGTTCCACCTGGCGTGGGCGCGGGTGCTGGCGGCCTTGTCCGGCCGTGACGACGTGGTGTTCGGCACCATCGTGTTCGGCCGGATGAACTCGGGTGCCGGCGCCGACCGCGTCCCCGGCCTGTACATGAACACCCTCCCGGTGCGGGTACGGCTCGGCGGGCTTTCCGTCGGCGAAGCGCTGACCGGCCTGCGGAACCAGCTCGCCGACCTGATGGTCCACGAACACGCGCCGCTGGCGCTCGCGCAGGCGGCCAGCGGCCTGGCGGGCGGCCCGCTGTTCACGTCGCTGTTCAACTACCGGCACAACCAGGAGGTGTCCAGGGACGAGGCGGAGTCGATGGACGGGATCGACCTGGTGTCGGTCCGCGACCTGACCGACTATCCGCTCGGCGTCGCCATCGACGTCGACGGCACCGGCTTCACGATCGCCGTGGACGCGGTGGCCCCCGCCGACGCCGACCAGGTCTGCGCGCTGCTGCACACCTGCCTGGACAACCTGGTCACCGCCTTGGCGGAAGCGCCCGGCACGTCCTTCTTCGCGGTGGACGTGCTGGGCGAGGCCGAGTCGGCCGAGCTGGTCGGGACGCGCAACGACACCGCGATCGCGGCGGCGGACGTCTCGGTGCCCCAGGCGTTCGCCGAGCGCGTGGCCGCCGATCCGGACGCGGTCGCGGTCGTGGGTCAGGACTTCCGGCTCACCTACGGCGAACTGGACGCGCGGTCCGATCGGCTGGCGCGGGCGCTGGCGGTGGACGGGGCGGAACAGATCGTGGCCGTGCTGCTGGAACGCACGGTCGACGTGGTCGTGACGTTCCTCGCGGTGCTGAAGGCGGGCGGGGTGTACCTGCCGCTGGATCCGTCGTGGCCGGTCGCCCGGATGCGGGCGGTCGTGCGGGACGCGGGCGCGCGGCGGGTGGTGGTGCACGAGGCGACGGAGGGCCACGAATTCGCCCGCACGACCGGACTGGCCCGGATAGCGGCCGATCCTGGCGAGATCACGGACGACGAGGCCGTACTGCCGCCGGTCCCTCCGGGCAGCGCGGCGTACGTGATGTACACGTCGGGTTCGACGGGCGTGCCGAAGGGTGTGGTGGCGACTCATCGGGATGTCGTGGGCCTGGCGAAGGATCGGTGCTGGGGTTCCCCGTCGCGGGTGTTGTTCCACGCGCCGCACGCGTTCGACGCGTCGTCGTACGAGTTGTGGGTGCCGCTGTTGTCGGGCGGGACCGTGGTGGTGGCGCCGGACGAGCGGGTGGACGCGGAGGTGCTCCGGCGGTGGATCTCCGCGTACGACGCGTCGCACGTCCATGTCACGGCGGGCTTGCTGCGGGTGCTCGCCGAGCAGGATCCGGCCTGTTTCGCGGGTGTCCGCGAGGTGCTCACGGGTGGTGACGTGGTTCCGGCCGATTCGGTGCGGCGGGTGCTGGAGTCGAACCCCGGTGTCCGGGTGCGGCAGTTGTACGGGCCGACCGAGGTGACGTTGTGCGCCACCCAGTACGAGGTCGGTGCCGTCGACGAGGTCGGCGAGGTGCTGCCCATCGGGCGGCCGATGGACAACACCCGGGTGTACGTCCTCGACGGCGCGCTGAACCCGGTGCCGGTCGGGGTGGCCGGTGAACTTTATGTGGCAGGCGCCGGTGTCGCGCGCGGTTACGCCAACCACGCGCCGATGACGGCGGAGCGGTTCGTCGCTTGTCCGCACGGGGAACCCGGTGCGCGGATGTACCGCACCGGAGACCTGGTCCGCTGGTCCAAGGAGGGGCCACTGGAGTTCGTCGGGCGCGCGGACGACCAGGTGAAGATCCGCGGGTTCCGGGTCGAACCCGGCGAGGTCGAAGCCGTCCTCGGCGGATATCCGGGTATCGCGCACGCCGCTGTCGTGGTGCGCGAGGACGTTCCGGGGGACAAACGTCTCATCGGGTATCTCGTGCCGCACGAGCACGTCGCCCTCGACGACGCCGGAATGCGGGGGCACGCCGCCGAACGGCTCCCGGACTACGCGGTCCCCGCCGCGTTCGTCCACCTCGACGCCCTGCCGTTGACCGGCAACGGAAAGCTCGACCGGAAAGCACTGCCCGCGCCCCAGTACGAAACCGGGGCGGGCGATGGAGGGACGAACGGTCCGCTCGCCGTACTCGAACAGGCCGTGTGCGAGACGTTCGCCGAGGTGCTCGGGCTCCCCGAGGTCGGGGTGAACGACGACTTCTTCGCGCTGGGCGGGCATTCGCTGCTGGCGGTCGCCCTGGTGCAGAAGCTCAAGCACCGTGGCATCACCACCTCGGTCCAGGACGTGATGGCCGCCCCGACCCCGATCGCGCTGCTGAACACGCTCAGCCTGTCTTCGGTGCGGGGCTCGCTCGGCGTGCTGCTGACCATCCGCGGCGCGGGCGACCGGCCACCGCTGTTCTGCGTCCACCCGGCGGGGGGGCTGAGCTGGTGCTACACGCCGTTCGCCGGGCACGTGCCGCCGGACGTGCCCGTCTACGGGTTGCAGGCCCGCGGCATCGACGGCGAGACCCCGCTCGCGGGTTCGGTGGCGGAGATGGCGGACGACTACATCGCGCAGCTGCGTGCGGTGCGGTCGGCCGGTCCGTACTACATCGTCGGCTATTCGTTCGGCGCCACTCCCGCCCACGAGATCGCCGTCCGGCTGCGGGCACAGGGCGAGGAGGTCGCCCTGGTCGTCATGGACTCGTTCCCGCTCGCCGAGATCGTTAAGGAAACGGAGGACACGGAGGAGACTGCCGACGGCGACGAACCGTGGGAAGAGGTGATCCGGGCGGAGTTCGGCCACCTGCTCGGCGGGTTCTCCGAAGCGGAACTCGCGGTCTTCGCGCGGATCTTCGAGAACAACACCAGGATCAGGGCGGCGCATCCCACCGGACTGTTCGACGGCGACACGCTGATCCTCACCGCCACCGACAACGCGTCGGAAGACGGGCCTCTCCGGGCCCGATGGGCTCCTTACATCTCCGGCGAACTGACCGAGGTGCCCATTCCCGGTGAGCACGCGGACATGGTCCGTCCCGACAAGATGGGCCTGGTCTGGCAGGCGATCGCTTCCTGGCTGGAATCGCGATGAGCGAAGGAAAGGAGAGAACGGACATGCGACGGACCTCCCTGGTGTGCGTCCCCTTCGCGGGGGCGGGCGCCTCGTTCTTCCACCCCTGGGCGGCACTGACGGACGGGGCCCCGCGGATCATCGCGCTGCAGCTGCCCGGACGGGAATGGCGGCTTTCCGAGGACCCGTACCGGAACGTCGCGGAAGCGGCGGCCGGGTTGCTTCCCGCCGTCACCGGCGAACTCGAGCCAGGGGAACGGATCGCGGTCTTCGGCCACAGCCTCGGCGCGGTGCTGGCCTACGAGCTGGCTCACCTGCTGGTCGCGCGGAGCGACGCCGAGGTGGTGCGGTTGTTCGTGAGCGGCTCGCCCGGCCCGTGGACGCGGCGGACCCGGCGCGCGACCAGCCTCCCCGACGAGGAGTTCCTGGCCAGGGTCAAGGAGTTCGCCAAGTACGACCACGAGGCGCTCGCCGACCCGGACATGCGGGAGCTGATCCTGCCGACCCTGCGCGCGGACGTCGAGATGCACGAGAACTACGTGCCCGTGACGGACCGGCCGTTGCCGCGGCCGATCACCGCCGTGCGCGGGACCGGGGACGACCTGGTGACGGCCGCACAGACGGCCGAATGGCTGCAGGCGACCAGCGCCGAGTTCGCGCAGGAGGAGATCGAGGGCGGGCACATGTACCTCGCCGAGGATCCCGGTTCCTTGCTGCGGCTGGTGAACGACGAACTCGCCCATCGAGAGTACTGAGGGGAAGCGATGCGACTCGACGGCAAGACCGCGATCGTCACCGGGGCCGCCCGCGGTCTCGGCCGGGCCTGCGCGGTCGCCTTCGCCCGTGAGGGCGCAGATCTCGTCCTGCTCGACGTCTGCGCGGATCTGCCCGGTGTGTCGTATCCGATGGGCAGCGCGAGCCAGCTCGCGCACACCGCCGACCTGTGCCGTGCGCGGGGCGCGGCCGTGCTGACCCGGCACGCCGACGTGCGTGACCTGGCCGCGCTGCGGCAGGTCGCCGACGACGCCCACGGCTGGAGCGGGCGGATCGACGTCCTGCTCAACAACGCCGGGATCGCCACGCCGTCCGGCACCCCCACCGACGAGATCACCGAAGACGAGTGGCAGCTCATGATCGACGTCGACCTCTCCGGTGCCTGGCGCGCCACGGCGGCGGTCGGCAAGATCATGACCGCCCAGCGGAGCGGCAGCATCATCAACGTCGCGTCGACGGCGGGGCTGGTCGGGTACCGCCATTTCGCGGGCTACGTCGCGGCGAAGCACGGCGTCATCGGGCTGACCAAGGCCTCGGCGCTCGACTTCGCCCCGGTGAAGGTCCGGGTCAACGCGCTCTGCCCGGGGTCCGTCCGGGACGACCCCGAGGTGGAGGGCCGGATGCTCGCGGAGATCGCGAGATCGCTGCGGGTGCCGGTCGGTGAGCACGAAGCGGCGTTCGTCCAGTCACAGCCCATGAACGCCCTGGTGGAGCCGGATGACGTCGCCGAAGCCGCCGTCTGGCTCGCCTCCGACGGATCCCGGCAGGTCACGGGATCCGTCGTCACCGTCGACGGCGGGTTCACCGCCCGCTGACCGCGCAGCCGCCGAACCGAGGGGAGAGGGATGTGGTCACGCCTTCGCAGTGGACCAGGAACGCCAAGCACTGTCACGCGCTGTGCCTCCGGCTCGACGGCCCTGTCGACGCCGGCCTGGTCGCCGAGCGCTTCGCGAGCATCGCCGGGCCTGGAGAGCTCTGGGCCGAGCGGGTCCCGTTCGGCGCCGAAGACCCGGCGAGCGCCCAGCGCCGCGCCCGCGAGCTGGCCAGGCCCGTCGATGCCCGGCGCGGGGCGCGGGGCGCGCTGATCGAGTACCCCGACGGCCGGGCGGATCTGGTGATCGTCGCGCACCGGGCCGCGTTCGACGGCCCGGCGCTGCGCCTGCTCGCCACCGCGGCGGCGGCGGGCGGACCGGGCCCCGAGCGGTCGTCAGCTCGCACGTCCGGGGCCGACCACGTACCGGCGTGGGGACTGGGTGACCGGGGGCTCGGCCACTACGAGCCCGCCGAGTTCCGGGTGTCCCTGCCGTCCGGCACCGACCGCGACCCGGAAGGGTGGAAGGCGGCGCTCGCCGCCGTCCTCGCGCGGTACGAGCCGGAGGAACGGCTCGCCGGTGCGGGGATACTGTTCGACCTCGACGGCTTTGATTCCGGTGACCCTGATTCTGGTGACACAGGGGAGTACGTGCCCTGTCTGGCACCGCCGTTCCCGCTGACCGTCACGGTCGGCCGCGCGGGCGGGCTGCGGTGCCACTACCGGCCGGGCGCGGTGAGCCTGCCGGTCGCCACCCGGTTCGTCCGGCATCTGGTCGAAGCCCACCGGACGGCGGGGAAGGACATCTTCGACGAGGCCGAGCGCGAACAGGTGCTGGCGCTCGGACGCCCGTCGCGCGCCCCGAGCACCACGCCGCGCCGCATCCCGGAGGTGTTCGCGGAGCGCGCCGCCGAGCGGCCCGACGCGATCGCACTGTCCGATGAGGACGGTCAGGTCCGCTACGGTGAGCTCGACCGGTGGTCCGCGCGGCTCGCCGACGGCCTGCGCGCCGCCGGGGTGAACCCGGGAGACCTGGTCGGTGTCTGTCTCGACCGGTCGGCGGAGCTGGTGGCAGTCCTGCTCGCCGTTCTCAAGGTGGGCGCCGCCTATGTGCCACTCGATCCGGCCTATCCGGCGGAGCGACTCGCGTACACCGTCGAAGACGCCCGGCTCGCCGTCGTGATCACCACGCACAACGGATTCCCCGTCTCCGGGGGACTTCGGGTACTGACGCCCAGGGATCTCACGGAATCGCACGGCGACGCCGAACCCTCCGCCGTCGGTGGAGCGGACGAAGCGGCGTACGTGATCTACACGTCGGGCTCCACCGGCAGGCCCAAAGGCGTGCTCGTCCCGCATTCCAACGTCGTCGCGCTGGTGGACGCCACCCGGGACGACTTCGCCCTCGGAGCCACCGACGTGTGGACGTTCTTCCACTCGGTCGCGTTCGACTTCTCGGTGTGGGAGATCTGGGGCTGCCTGCTCACGGGCGGGCATCTCGTCGTCGTCCCGTACTGGGTGTCGCGCTCGCCGGAGCAGCTGCGAGACCTGCTGGCCGAGCGCGGGGTCACCGTGCTGAGCCAGACCCCGTCGGCGTTCGCCCCGCTCACGGAGGTGGAGCGCGCGCGCCACGATCGGCTGCCGGTCCGGCTGGTGATCTTCGGGGGAGAGCCACTGCCGGTCAGGAGCCTGCTTCCGTGGCTGGACCGGTATCCCGAGACCCGATGCCGGCTGGTGAACATGTTCGGCATCACCGAGACCACCGTGCACGTCACCGCCGAGACCGTCACCCGGTGGCACGCGCTCGCCGGATCGAGGTCCGTCGGCAGGCCGGTCCCCGGGTGGCGGGTGTACGTGCTCGACGAGTCCGGGCGGCTCGCGCCGCCGGGAGTGGCGGGCGAGATCCACGTCGCCGGCGCCGGTGTCGCGCTCGGCTATCTGCGCCGTCCCGGCCTGACCGCCGAGCGTTTCCTGCCCGATCCGTTCGGCGGCGGGCGGATGTACCGCACCGGTGACCGGGGACGGCTGCGGCCGGACGGCGTGCTGGAGCACCTCGGCAGGCAGGACGACCAGGTCAAGCTGCGCGGGTTCCGCATCGAACCGGACGAGATCCGGTCGGTGCTGGCGGAGGGCACCGGGGTGGTCGCGGCCGCGGTCACGGTGCGCGGGGCGGACGCGGCCTCCAGGCGGCTCGACGCGTACGTGGTGCTCTCGGAGGGGACCACGGCGGCGGTGCGGGAGCGGATCTCCCGGATCCTGCCGGACCACATGGTGCCGGCGACCATCACCGTGCTGCCCGCGATTCCGATGACCGCCAACGGGAAAGTGGACCTCGCCGCGCTACCGGACCCCGTCGAGGCTGTGCCAGAGTCCGATGTGGACGATGAACCTCCGGCGGGAGTGGACGGCCTCGCCGGTGAGCTGCTCGCGGTGTGGCGGCAGGTGCTCGGGTTCGCCGTCGGCGCGTCCGACAGTTTTTGGGAGGTGGGCGGGAATTCCTTGCTGGCCATGCGGATCGCGGCGGCCATGCGCGAGCGCGGATTGCCGCCGCTGCATCCGCGCGCGCTCTACCTCAACCCTACGGTGCGCAAGCTCGCGGCCTCGTTGACATCGTGAGCCGGAACCCCTCAGGTGGGGCTCTGGACGATCCGGTTTTCCCAGGCCCACGCGGCGATCCCGACCCGGTTGCGCACCCCGAGCTTGGTCTGGATCCCGGCGACGTGGCTTTTGACCGTGCTCAGGGAGATGAACAGTTCGGCGGCGATCTCCCGGTTGGACAGGCCCCGGGCGATGGTCCGCACGACCTCCATCTCGCGCCCGGACAACGACGCCGTCCGCGCCGGGTCGGCCTGCGACACCTCGCCGGTTTCGTTCAGATGCTTGAGCAACCGGAGGGTGATCGACGGCGAGACGAGCGCTTCGCCGTTGTGCGCGGCCCGCACCGCCTCGATGAGCAGCGCCGGTCCGGCGTCCTTGAGGACGAAGCCGACGGCGCCGCCGCGCAGGGCCCCGTAGACGTACTCGTCGAGATCGAACGTGGTGACCACGACGATCCGGATCGGGTCGGGCACCCCGGGGCCCGCCAGCGTGCGGGTGACCTGGATGCCGTCGAGCTTGGGCATCCTGATGTCCACCAGGCAGACGTCCGGCCGCAGCCGCCTGGCCATCGTGATCGCTTCCGCGCCGTCCTCGGCCTCCCCGATGACCTCGATGTCGGACTGGTCCTCCAGGATCAGCCGCAGGCCCGCGCGGACCATCGCCTGGTCGTCGGCGAGCAGGATCTTGATCGTCATCGGGGCTCCCTGGTGGGGATGGGCAGAGTCGTCCGCACGGACCAGCCCGCGCCGGAGGCCCGCGGTCCGGCGGACAGTGTCCCACCGAGCGTTTCGACACGTTCGCGCATTCCGATCAGACCGTAGCCCCCGCGGTGACCGGGCCGGGCGGGGCTCGGCGAGGCGTCGTCGACGACTTCGACGGTGACGCCCTTGGCGTCGCGGTCGACGGTGACGTCGACCGAACGGGCGTGCGGCGCGTGCCGCAGCACGTTCGTCAGCGCCTCCTGGACGATCCGGTACACCGTGCTGGTCACCTCGGGCGGCCAGTCCGACGAGCCTTCGGGAGAGCTGAGCCGGACGTTCGCGTGCTGCTTGCCGAACCGCTGGACCAGCTCGTCCAGCCCCTCCGGTTCCGGCGCGGTCGGCGCCGTGTCGTCGGTGTCGCGCAACAACTCCACGACGCGGCGCATCGCGACCATGGCGTCGGAGCCCGCGGCCTCGATCTCGACCAGCGACGCCGAGACCTTTTCCGGATTCCGCCGCGCGACGACCTGCGCGGCCTGCGACTGGATCAGCATCCCGGTGAGGTGGTGGGCCACGATGTCGTGCAGTTCCCTGGCGAGTTCCAGCCGTTCGGCCCGGCGTACCCTGTCGGCGGCCGCCCGCGCCTTGCCGTCGTACAGCCGCAGCGCCAGGCCCGCGGCGACGCCGGCCAGCCAGGTCGCGGCAGCGATCGCGGGGACGGCCGACACCGGCCCGACGGCGAGCTGGACGACGATCATCAGCAGCCCGGCGCCCGCGATGGCGCCGGCCCGCACCGGCGCCAGTGCCCGGACCGCGGACCCGGTGAGCACCGCGAGGCCCAGTGCCATGGCGGGTCCCGGTTCGGCGGGGAGCCGGGTGATCGGCAGCAGGCCGATGAAGATCGTGAGCGCCGCGACGGCGAGCCCGGCGACCGCGGTCCAGGTCCGCTCGCGCCGGCGGGCCAAGGCGAGCCCGCACACCACGACGGCGGCGAGGGCGCCCGGAATCCAGGACGCGCCGCCCCAGCTCGACGCGAGCGCGAAGATCTGGATCGCGACGGCGGCGAGGAACAGAGCGCCGAGTCCGGCGTCGGAAGCGACCTTGGCCCAGCGATCCGGAGTGGTCACGACGGTCAGGTTACCGAATCGCCGCCCCCCGGCCATTGCCGGGGGGGGGGCGGGCGGGAAACCCCAACGGGCGGGCGGGGGGGGTGGGGGCCGGGCAGGCGGGCGCGCGGG
>NZ_JBHXJK010000009.1:0-3364 GCF_042723255.1 Amycolatopsis thailandensis | reverse complement strand
CGCCCCGCGGCGGGGTTGTCCCGCGCCCGGCCCCCCCCGACCCGTCGGGACCCCGCGGGTTAGTTCCCCTACGCCCGGCCCCACGGACTTGCCGTGCGGCGGCGACTCGGGAAGCCCGAAGCGGTCGGACGTGGGGGTGTCGTCCCTGCCTGCGGGCCGAGCGGTGGACATGGCGAGGTAGACGTCTTCGTGCACGTCAGCGGTGGAATGAATCGGACCTGTACTGCGGCGCGGGACCGGTGACCCGGAGGTGGTGATCGCGGGTGCGCAGCGACGGCCCCACCACCAGCGCGACGACCATCGCCGTGGTGGCCAGGACCGGCACCGTGTCCCGCCCGTCGAACCAGGCGCCCACGTTCACCGCGATGCCGCCCGCGGCGATGGCGACGGCCGGTCCGACCGGAAGCGTCCTGATCGCGGAGCCGACGAGCACGGCCAGCGCCAGGCCGGTGATGGGCGAGGGCTCCTTCGGCAGCGAGTCACCGGCGATCAGCGACACGATGACCGCGACGGCCGCGACCGCCACACCGGCGCCCGCGATCAGCGTCTTCTGCCGCTCGCGCAGCAGCGCCAGAGCGGACAGCACCACCGCGACGAGCGTGCAAAAGACCCATGACGCTCTGCCCCAGCTGTTCATGAGCATGACCGCCGTGAACGCGATGCCCGCGGCGAACACGATGCCGAGCCCGACGTTGACCATGATGCCCGCTGGCCGTTGCGCTGAAGTCATGTGCTTGAGAATAGGAAGGGCGGGCTCCCGGGGAACCAGCCGAAAGTACAGGAGCGTGCGGGAAAAGCCGTGCTTTGGGCCGATATTGACAGTGCGGCGATCCGGCCCTCGGCGCCTAAAGTGCTTCTCACCGCAGAACTTCACCTACGTGTCGAAGGGCGCGCCGTGGCCGAAGAGACCGCTTTAGCATCGACCCAGAACGAAATGGTGGAGGCGGAGCACGCCGTCTCACCCGGACGTGGCCGGGCACGGCTGCGGTTCTGGCGCTCGCCGCCGGATCAGCCGCGCTGGGCGCGTCCCGCGTTGCTCGGCATCGTCGTTCTCGCGGGGGCGTTGTATTCGTGGAACATCGGGCGGAGCGGGTACGCGCACTATTACGCGGCGGCCGTGAAGAGCATGTCGGTGAGCTGGAAGGCGTTCTTCTACGGTGCCTTCGATCCCGGCGCTTCGATCACCCTGGACAAACTCGCCGGGGCCTTCGTGCCGCAGGCGTTGTCGGCGCGGATCTTCGGATTCCACGAGTGGTCGCTGACCCTGCCACAGGTCGTTTGGGGCGTGCTCTCGGTTTTGGTGCTCTACCGCTTGGTCCGGCGCTGGCTCGGCCCCGCCGCGGGCTTGCTGGCGGCGGGCCTGTTCGCGGTCACGCCGATCGTGGCGTCGGTCTTCGGCCACGCCATGGAGGACGGCGCGCTGATCCTGTGCCTGCTGCTCGCCACGGACGCGTTCGCGATCGCGGTGACGCGCGCCAGGACAGGCTGGCTGATCCTCGCCGCGATCTGGGTGGGGATCGGTTTCCAGATGAAGATGCTCGAGGCCTGGATGGTGGTTCCCGCGTTCGCCGTGACGTATCTGCTCGTCGCTCCCGCGTCGTTGCGACGGCGTGCCGGGCAGCTCGCGATCGCCGGAGTCGTGCTGATCGGGGTCTCGGCGAGCTGGATCCTGTTGTACACGGTGACTCCCGCGGGGGACCGGCCCGCGGTGGACGCGACCACCGACGACAACGCGTTCGCCATGGTCTTCGGGTACAACGGCCTGGACCGGTTCGGTCTGCACGTTCCGGGCGCCGCCCGCACCGACTTCACGGATCCCTCGCTGTCCACCGACCTGACGCTGCCTCCGGAGCTCGAACGCCTGGCCGCCCCGCAGCCCGGGCTCCCGGAACAACCCGGGGAGCCGGAGCCCGTACCGGAGCCGGCCCCGGCACCCGCGGCCGAGGATCCGCCCCAGGCCTGGCACAAGCTGTTCGGCGATCGCTACGCGACCCAGGTCGGCTGGCTGTACCCGCTGGCCTTGGTGGGGCTGGTGGCCGGTCTCGTGGTGTACCGCCGTACCCGGCGCACCGGCCAGGAGTGGGGCGGGTTCGTGCTGTGGGGGCTGTGGCTGGTCACTTTCGCCGTGGTCCTCAGCCGGATGACCGTCATGCACAGCGCGTACCTCGCCGCCCTCGCGCCACCGCTCGCCGCGCTGGCGGCGGCGGGGGCCGTGCTGAGCCTGCGGCTGTATCGCGAGCGCCGGGCGGCCTGGCTGCCGCCGTCGGTGCTCGTCGCGCAGCTCGCCTGGACGGCGTACCTGGCCTCGCGGTACGCGGATTTCCTGCCCTGGCTCGCTTGGCTCTCCCTCGGCGGGGCGGCGGTTGCGGCCGCCGTGCTGATCGTCGGGACCCTGCGGCGCGCCGCGGTCGCGCGCGCGGCCGTCGCCGGTCTCGTCGCGGTGCTGGTGCTTCCGTGTGCCTGGGGTCTGTCGGCTTTCGACCACCGGTACGCGGGTAGCGCTTTCGAGGCCGGTGCCGGGCCGAGCGGACCGGTCGGGGTGGATCTGGACAGCGACACGAAGGACACCCTGACCGACCCGCAGCGGAAGATGTTCGACTACCTGATGGCACACCGCGAAGGCGCGCGCTACGTGGCGGCCACGACGTCCTGGCAGACCGCCGGTCAGTTCATCGTGCCGACCGGGGAATGGTTCCTGCCTATGGGCGGATTCTCCGGCCAGGTACCGCGGCCGACCCTCGAGGGCGTGCGGCGACTGGTGGAGACCGGGGAACTGCGGCATGTCGTACTGGGTAGCGCGGGTGGCCTGTTCACGAACGATTCGGAGTTGTATCGGATCGTGGCCTGGACGGCCACGAATTGCCCGCTCGTGCCGCCCGCCGAACACGGTGGGGACCCGGGGCTCTTCGTCTTCCGTTGCGGCGGCGGGACCTGACCGCGAAATCGGGCTTCTGTATTTCTGACGGGGCCCGCGGCCTCGCCGGAATTCCTTCTCTGTCAGCCTTCTGGTCCACGAGAGTGGATCGTGACCTCGACTGTGCGCAAGAGATCTGTTTCCGGCCGGAACACCACTTCGCGCGGCTTCGCGAAGGGGCCGTGGATGGCACTGGGCCGTAAGGAGAAGGTGGCGAGTTCGTGGTCTCGGTGGGGGAACGACGATTGAGAAACAGGTGACCTTGCGGACTGCGAAGACCACGTACCTCGGCTCGGCGCGGTCTGGCGGGGTCGGCGGTGTTGTGAAAGCCACTTTCGCAACGTTGAAGGTTGTGAAAGTGGCTTTCGCAACATCCCCGGCAGGCGAGCAGGACGCCCCAACGTCGCGAAATCCACAATAACGACAACACAAGTGCCCAAAAGTGCTATA
>NZ_JBHXJK010000008.1:48896-124726 GCF_042723255.1 Amycolatopsis thailandensis | reverse complement strand
GGGGGGGCGCTGTGTTTTTGTGTGTTGGGTTTGCCCTGGTCGTGGTTGTTTTGGGGGTTCGCGGTGGTTTCTTTTTTCGCGGGTGCTCCACCCCTCATGACACGCGGCGAGGCGCAGACGGGCCTGGCGAAGGGTGTCCCAGTGCTGCGCGGCGGGCGGGAGAAGGGAGAGGACCTCCGCGAGCGCCAGCGGCACCAGGGCGACCACCGGCGCGAGAACCGGGTCCAGCGCGCCGGCGGCGACGGCGCTCACGGCGAACCCGGTGCTCACGACGGTGGCGGCCCCCGTCGCCAGGATGATCAGGGCGTCGGCCGCTCCGGCGCCGAAAGCCTGTCGCCGGGCTTCGGCGGTCAGTGCCGCGTCGGTCGTGGCGATCCGGCGACGTCGCTCTTTGTCAGCCCCGTACGCGATCAGCTCGGCGGCCGCTTCGAACAGGCTCAGCACCTGCGCCGACACCGAACGCCGTCCGGCGGCCAGGGCGCTGGTCGCGCGGCGTTCGGCCCGGAGCGCGAGCAGCGGTGCGAACGCGCTCACCAGCACGGCCGCGGCCAGCGCGAGCCCGGCTTCGGGCAGCACGGCGGCCTGGACCGCGACGGCGCCGGCGGCCACCAGCGCGACCACGACCAGCGGCGTGACCACCCGGGGCAGCAGATCGCGCACGGTGTCGGTGTCACCGACCAGCCGTAGCTGCTCCTCGCCCGCCCGGAGCGCCCGCGCCGGCCCGAGCCGCACCAGCGACTCCCACAGCCGGACCCGCAGGCTCCCGGCGATCCGGAACGCGGCGTCGTGGGTGACCAGCCGTTCTAGGTAACGCAGCCCCGCGCGGCCGAGGCCGAACGTCCGCACGCCGACGATCATCACCGTCAGGGTCAGGATCGGCGGCTGCTGCGACGCCTTGGCGATCAGCCAGCCCGAAAGCGCGGTCAGCGCGACCCCGGCGAGCAACGCGGCGGCGCCGAGCAGCGCCCCGCCGAAGAACCTCGGCTGGAGCAGGTGACGCCACGGGACCGGCCTGGTCGCCGTCCGTTCTTCCGTCGTGACGACTTCCCTCACCGCGTCGGCCGACATGTCGACACCGGTGGTGCGTTCGTGCGCGGCGATGATCGCGGCGGCCCCGTTGTCGACGGCCTTGCGGACGGCGGCCATGACCAGTGCGGCGTTGACCTCGTCGAGGTGAGCGGTGGGCTCGTCGAGCAGGAGCAGCCACGCGCCCGACCGGACCCGCACCAGCGCCCGCGCCACCGCGACGCGCTGACGTTGCCCCTGCGAAAGCTTCGAAACCGGCCGTTCGGCCAGCCCTGCCAGCCCGAGTTCGCCGAGGATGTCTTCGGCGCCGACCTCGTCGCGGACCGTGCCCCCGCCGAAGACCGGCGACTGCGGCACCCAGGCGACGTTCTCGCGCCAGCGGTCGAGATCGGCGTCGGCGAGGTCGGTACCGCCGACGGTGATCGATCCGTCGTGGGCCTGCGCGAAACCGAGCAGGACGGCCAGCGTCGTCGACTTGCCGCCGCCGCTGGGCGCGCGCAGCCAGGTGATCTCGCCGGGCCGGACGGAGAACGTCTCGCCGTCGGGGGCGAACCCGCCGCGCCTTGAGACGCGGAGCCCGCCGACGTGGATCTCGCCTTTGGCCGGCGTCCCGGAACCGTTGGGCGGCAAGGGCTCCGCGAGCACGTCCGCGACCCGGCGCACGGCCTCGACGCCGTCTTCGCTGGCGTGGAACGCGGCGCCGACAGCGCGAAGCGGCTGGTAGCACTCCGGGACGAGGATCAGCACGCCGAGTCCGATGGCCAGCGGCAGGTCGCCGGAGACCAGCCGGACGCCGATGACGACGGCGACCAGCGCGACCGAAAGCGTCGCGATCAGTTCTAGAGCGAACGCCGACGCGAACGCGACCTTCAGGGTCTTGAGCGTCGCGCGGCGATGACGTTCGGAGATCTTCCGGACCGTCTCGGCCTGCGCCTCGGCGCGGCGGAACGCGCTGAGGATCGGCAGGGCGCGGACGAGTTCCAGCAGGTGCCCGGACAGCCTTTGCTCGGCGTCGGCGGCTTCGGCGACCCGCTCGGCGGTGTGCTTGCCGATCAGGATGGCGAACAGCGGCACCAACGGCACGGTGATCACGACGAGCGCGGCCGACGGCCAGTCCGCGACCAGGATCGCGGCACCGGCGGCGAGGGGCACGATCGCCGCGGTCACCAGCGCCGGGAGGTACTGGGTGAAGTAGGCGTCGAGCGCGTCGAGTCCCTTGGTGGTCAACGATGTCAGCTCGCCGTGACCGCGGCGCGCGATCCATTCCGGACCGAGTCTCAAGGCATGGTCGAGGGCTTTGGCGCGCAGTTCCTCCTTCGCGCGGGCCGCCGCGCGGGCAGAGACGATCCGCACCGCCCAGCCGGTCAACGCGCGCCCTGCGACGAGCGCGAGCAGCACGGCCAGCTGGGCGGTGCGGTCCCCCATGGTTCCGCGGACGACCGCGGAGAGGACGTCGGCCAGCAGGAACGCCTGGCCCACCAGCAACACGGCGTTGACGAAGGACAGGATGGCGCTGAGGATCAACGCCCGGCGCGCCGCACTCGAAAGTGGAGCCAGCGCGCCGAGCGGACCCTTCCCCGGTCGCGCTGGGTCCATTGTGGACTCCGTGGCGGAAAGGGTGTCGCGGCCGGGAAGTTCGGTCATGGTGCGTGCACCGGTGGGATGTGCCGGGTGCCGATGCGCTTGCGGAACACCCAGTACGTCCAGCTCTGGTAGATCAGGACGGCGGGGGCGCCGAAGAGCGCGACCCAGGTCATCACGGTCAGCGTGTACGGGCTCGACGCCTCGCCCGCGATGGTGAGCGTGTTCGCCGGGTCCAAAGTGGACGGAAGGACGTTCGGGTACAGCGCGACGAAGATCGCGACCGCGGCGGCTCCGATGACTCCGCCGAGCGCGGCGAACGCCTGCCCTTCCCGGCCCGCGCGGATCCGGAACCAGGCGATGACCGCGGCGACGACGGCGATGCCGATGAGCAGCAGCGTCCACAGGTCGCCCGAGCGCAGTTGCACGACGATGAGGAAGGCGAGCAACGGCAGGAGCACGACCGGGAGCAGGCGCGTGGCCAGGTTCCGCGCGCGGTGGCGGAGGTCGCCCTCGGTCTTGAGTGCGAGGAACGCGGCGCCGTGGACCAGCGAGAACCCGACGACCGCGACCGCGCCGAGCAGCGTTTCGAGGCTCAGGGCGGCGAACGGGCCGCCGACGCGGTTGCCGTCGGCGTCGAGCGGGAGACCGAGGGTGGTGGTCGCGAGGAGCAGGCCGACGCCGAACGGCGGGATCCACGAGCCGATCCCGATGACGCGGTCCCAGTTGCGGCGCCAGCGGTCGGAGTCGACCTTGCCGCGGTATTCGAACGCGACGCCGCGGCCGATGAGCGCGAGCAGGACGACCAGGAGTGGCAGGTACGCGGCCGAGAACAGCGACGCGTACCAGCCGGGGAACGCGGCGAACATCGCGCCGCCGGCGACGATCAGCCAGACCTCGTTGCCGTCCCAGACCGGGCCGATCGTGTTGACCATGACGCGGCGCTCGGTG
Source organism: Amycolatopsis thailandensis (assembly GCF_042723255.1). Classification (NCBI taxonomy): domain Bacteria; kingdom Bacillati; phylum Actinomycetota; class Actinomycetes; order Pseudonocardiales; family Pseudonocardiaceae; genus Amycolatopsis; species Amycolatopsis thailandensis. The sequence goes on along the minus strand of NZ_JBHXJK010000008.1, from coordinate 121,168 downwards.
TTGTCCTTCGCGAGGACCGGCATGAGCATGCCGACGCCGAAGTCGAAGCCTTCGAGGAAGAGGTAGCCGAGCCAGAACAGGGCGATGACGCAGAACCAGATCGTTTCGAGGGTCATCGGGTGCTCACTTTCCTGGCTTCCCGGGGCTTCCTGGGCTGAAGGGGACTTTCGCCGCATGCGATGTGGCGAAGGGAGCCTTCGGTGCGTGCGATGCGGTGAAGGGCCCCTTCAGCCCGCTCGGCCCCCTCAGCCCGCTCGGTCCCGCGCCCGGTCACCTGTCCGCTCCGGACGTTGCGAAAGCCACTTTCGCAACCTTGAGCGTTGCGAAAGTGGCTTTCGCAACCTGCCGCTACCACGCCTGCCCGCCCGAACCGGCGCTTCCCCACCTGCTCGCCCTGAGTTATCCACAACCACCCGAGTTGTCCACAGATAGGCTGTGGGTAACCCACCTGAGCGATACCCCCGATACGCTGGGTGCGGGGCCGTCCCCCGGGAAGGGCGGGGGGCTGGGTAGGTGACGTCAAGAGGCGATCAGTAGGCGAAGGCCAGCGCGTCGTCATCGCCGTCACCGCCTTCCGAGTCGCTGTTCTTGCTGGTCGAGGTCGGTTTCTTGGGTGGCATGACGGCGTCGACGCCGCCGCGGACGTACTTGCGCATCAGGAAGACCTCGACGACGCCGAGCACCGCGTAGACGGTCGTCAGCGCGATCAACGACGTCCAGACCTCGCCTGTGGACAACTTCGAGACGGCCTGCGCGGTGAACATCCACACCCCGTCCACCCCGGTCGGGTTCGGCACCACCACGAACGGCTGACGGCCCATCTCGGTGAAGATCCAGCCGGCGCTGTTGCCGATGAACGGCGTCGCGATGCCGCCGAGCACGAGCCACGGGAACCAGCGCTGCCCGGGGATCCGCCCGCGCCGCGTCAGCCACAGCGCGAGCAGCCCGATCCCGGCCGAGATCGCGCCGAAGCCGATCATCGCGCGGAAACCCCAGTAGGTCACCGGCAGGTTGGGCACGTAGTCGATCGGCTTCCCCGCGAGCGAACCGAGCTGCGGGTCGTCCGGGTAGTTCGTGCCGTACTTCGCCTGGTACTCGGTCACCAGGTTTTCGACGCCCTTGACCTCGGTCGTGAAGTCGTTGTGCGCCAGGAACGAGAGCAACGCTGGCACGTTGAACGTCTTGACGTCCTCACAGTTCGAACCGCTCACGTCCCCGATCGCGATGATCGAGAAGCTCGCCGGTTTCTCCGTGTGGCACAACGCTTCCGCCGAAGCCATCTTCATCGGCTGCTGCTCGAACATCAGCTTGCCCTGCATGTCACCGGTGATCGCCAGCACCGCGAACGCCACCACGCCGGTCCAGCCGCCGAGACGCAACGACGAACGCCACACCGCGCGGTGCTCGTCGTCCTCCGAACGCTTGCGCCACAACCGCCAGCCCGCGACACCGACCAGGAACGCCGCCGCCACCGAGAAAGCACCCGCGAGCGTGTGCGGGATCGCGGCCAGCGCGGTGTTGTTCGTCAGCACCGCCCAGATCGAGTTCATCGTCGGTTTCCCGTCCACGAACTCGACGCCGACCGGATGCTGCATCCACGAGTTCGCCGCCAGGATGAAGTACGCGGACGCCACCGTCGCCAGCGAATACGCCCACGCGCACGCCAGGTGGACCTTCTTCGGCAGCTTGTCCCAGCCGAAGATCCACAGCCCCAGGAAGGTCGACTCGACGAAGAACGCGACGAGCCCTTCCATCGCCAGCGGCGCGCCGAACACGTCCCCGACGAACCGCGAGTACGCGCTCCAGTTCATCCCGAACTGGAACTCCTGCACGATCCCGGTGACCACGCCCATCGCGAAGTTGACCAGCAGGAGTTTCCCCCAGAACTTGGTCATCTTCAGGTAGCGCGCGTCACCCGTGCGGACCCAGGCCGTCTGCATCCCGGCGACCAGGACCGAAAGCCCGATGGTCAGCGGGACCATCAGGAAGTGATAGACGGTGGTTATGCCGAACTGCCACCTAGCGAGATCGAGAACCTCCACGCCTCAAGCCTGCTCAACGCTCGATGAGCCCGCCAGTTCAAGTGGTCCTGATCTCGACAGGACGTAGGTCCCGCGCCCTGGTCAGCCGAGGCCGGCGAGTGTGAGCCTGGCCTCGTCGGCGACCGGCCGCCGCACTCCCGTGTCCCCCAGCGTCAGCACGTGTTCCAGCGCCAACGCGTAGGCGGTGTCGAGCGCGGCCTCGACGGCGACGGGGATATCGGGCTGGACGCCGACGCCTTCCCAGTTGGTTCCCGTGACCGGGTTCACGGCACGTCCACCCGGGACGGTGACATCCAGATGGGTGTCCACTTTGTACTGCTGCCGCGGGTTCGCGCCGCCGCCGGTGACCGCGCCGACCGTCTTCGCCCGCCCCAGCTGCTGCAACGAGTAGCTCAGGTCCTCGGCTCCGGAGAACGTCGTCGGACCCGTCAGGACCCACACCGGCTTGTCCGGACCGAACTTCCGCCCCGGCACGTACGGCAGGGTCCACATCTGGTTCGTCACGTCGCCATCACGCAGGTAAATGCTGTTGAAGTGCGTGGGCTCGTCGACCAGGTAGCTGATCAGCAGGGCCACCGCGGCGGGGCTGCCACCCCGGTTCTCGCGGACGTCGAGGATCAGCGCGTCGGTGGTCGCGAGCAGCGTCATCGCCGCGGAAAGGGCCTCGCCGGCGATGTCCGGCCCGTAGAACAGCTTCGTCTCCAGGTAGCCGACGTTCCCGGACAGCCGTCGCGCCGCCGCGATGCCGTGGCAGTTCAGTTCCGCCTCGCGCCGGAACTGCTCGGGGTCGAAGGACTCCCCGTTCACCTCGGGCAGCGGGTCGACGTGGTGCCGCAGCCGCAGATGCTTGTCCCCGTTGACCGATTGAAGGTCCTGGGTCACCGCGACGGCGAACGCCTGGTCGTCCAAACCGGCGTACGCGCCGTCGCCCAGCCTCGCCCGCAGGAACACCGTCAGCTTCTCGGCGACGTCAGGGAACACGTAGTGGTCCTTCAGCCGCGTGCACACGCCCTCGATCCGCGCTCTCTCGTCCATGACGGCCGAAGCTACCAGCGAAGCCTGAAAAAAGAATTCGGTTCGCCGAAATCTCCTTTCCGCTCCGCCTCGAAAAACAATTCGCCCACACAGGCAGCGCGATTCGGAAATGCGATCAGCTTGCCTTTCTCTGAATCGCCCCTTTATCGTTGCAGTGAAAGGGGTGCGAATTCATCATGTCTGACTCGATGCTGGCGCTGATCAGCGCGTTCGGCCTGGTACTGGCCGTGGAGCTGCCGGACAAGACCCTCGTCGCCACCCTGGTTCTCACCACCCGTTTCCGCGCGTGGCCGGTATTCGCCGGGGTGACCGCGGCCTTCGCCGTGCAATGTGCGATCGCCGCCACCTTCGGCAGTGTGCTCACTTTGCTGCCCGAGACGCTGGTGACCGCGATCGTCGCCGCGATGTTCGGTATCGGTGCGTACATGCTCCTTCGCGAAGGGTTCAGCCCCGGCCAGGACGGCGGCGAAGACGCGTCGCGGTCCGGAGCGGGTCCCGTGTCCTTCCTCCGCTCCGCGCTGACGTCGTTCGGCGTGCTCTTCGCCGCGGAGTGGGGTGACGCCTCCCAGCTCGCGACGGCCAGCCTCACGGCCCGCTTCGGCAACCCGTTCGCGGTCGCGCTCGGCTCCTTCGTCGCGCTGGTCGCCGTCGCCGGGCTCGCCGTGTTCATCGGCGCGAAGGTCCGCAGCCGCATCCGCCCGAAGCTCATCCAGCGCGTGGCGGGCTTCGTCTTCGCCGGGTTCTCGCTGTTCGCGCTGGCTCAGCTGGCCTTCTGAGGCCCACGGCTTTTTCACAGGTTCGCCGGGTAACCTTTCGGGAACGAAAAGGTGAACACCCGCCCCGACGTGCCTGGAGAAACCGGTCGTGACCTCGCCCAAGATCCTCGCGGCCCGTGCCGTCTCCCCCGTGCACGGCAGGCTCGCGATCTTGGGCATGGCCGTCGCCGTCGCGATCTCGATCGACCTGCATCTGCGGCTGTCCAGCCAGGTCAGCCCGATCTGGCAGACGCTGTCCGAGTACGTCTACGGCTACCTCTCGCCCGGTTCGACGGCGGCTCCGCTGTTCGGCGCGATGTGCCTGGCGCTGGGGTTCGGCTCGCTCGCCCTGCTCGGCGGCATCGCGAAGGCGCACCGCAGCGGGTACGAGTCCGTCCTCGGCCTGCTCGGCGTCTGGTGCGCCGGGCTGTTCGTCCTCGCACTGGTCCCGGTCGACCCCGAGGGCCAGGCCCGCTCGCTGGCCGGGCAGATCCACAACTACGCCGCGCTGACGGCCTTCCTCGCGCTTCCCGCCGCCGCCTGGGTGCTGACCCGCCCCGGCCGGGCGCGCTGCCCGTGGGAGCCGCGCCGCACGACGATCCGGCGGCTTTCGGTGGCCAGCTTCGCCGCGGTGGTGATCGTGCTCGGCGGCTTCGTCTGGACGATGCTCACCGGGCCGTCGCACCAGGAAATCACGCTCGGCCTGTTCGAGCGGCTCCTGTTCGCCGTCGACCTCACCCTGCTGGCGACCATGGTGCGCCCGCTGCTCAGCACCCGCTGACGCGCTACTCGGGCTGTTTCAGCACCTCGGCCAGCCGGACGGCGGCCGCCACGACCGCGGGCCCCACCACGGACGCGTCCAGCGGCTCCAGCGACACGACGCCGATGCTGGCCTTCAGTCCCGGTACCCCGCGCACGGGCGCGGCGACCCCGGACGCGCCGGCCTCCAGCTCGCCGGACGAGGTCACCCAGCCTTCGCCACCGCCGGGCCGCAGGCTCATCGCCTTGCCCGCCGCGCCGGCGGACAGCGGATGGCGCGTGCCGACGCGGTAGGCGACGTGGAAGCTCGTCCAGGACGGTTCGACGACCGCGACGGCCTGCGCCTGGTCCCCCTGCGCGACCGACAGGTGCGCCGTCGCGCCGACCTTCTCCGCCAGCTCCCGCAGGACCGGCCTGGCCGCCTCGCGCAGCTGCGGGAGGACCTGCCCGGCGAGCCGGAGCAGGCCGACGCCGAGCCGCACCTTGTTCCCGTCACGCCACACCAGGCCGCGTTCGGACAGCGGGACGAGCAGCCGGTAGACGGCGGCCCGGCTCGCGCCGATGGCGACGGCGAGTTCGGAGATCGTCGCCGCCTCGCCACCCGCGTCCGCCACGGCCTGCAACAGCGCCAGACCGCGGTCGAGAGTCAGCGACCCTTCGCGGGTCACAAGAGCCCGAGTTCCCCGAGGTCGGCGACGGGCTCGTCGAACGAAGCCGCCGCGTAGGAGGCGAAGAGCCCGCGAACGGCCTTCGCGGCCGGCTCCGACATCCCCTTGGCCTCGGCGGCCAGTGCGGCGCTGTCGGTCGACTCCAGCGCGGCGCGCACGTCGCCACCCGAGAGGCACCGCGCCGACGCGACGATGAGGTTCAGGAAGCCGTGGTGGGTGAAGCCGCTCGTCTCGTCCGTGTGGCGGACGGCGCGGTGCAGGCTGTTCGTCGCCTTGAACGACGCCCCGGTCGAGCCGCTGACCACCGCGAGGAAGTCGGCGACCTCGTCGACGCTGGGGAAGTTCTCGCCCGCCTTGCCGCCGCAGCGGATCTTCGGCCAGCTGCCGTGCTCGATCACCTTCCGCACGCCGTCCAGCCAGCCGACGCCGCGCCGCGGCTCGACCACGCGGATGACGTCCTCCGGCACGAACTCGGAGACGCGCTCCAGCCAGACCTCGTCGACGTCCGACGGCGCCGGCATCTCCACCATGCGCAGTGCGAGGATCTCGCTGCGGGATTCGACGATCGAGATCGCCTTCGGGACCCCGCCGAGGCCGGTGTCGATGATCAGCGACAGCGGCAGCGGTTCCTTCGGTTTGATCTTGATGAGTTCGGTGATGAGCTCGGGCAGCCTCGACGCCTGGCACAGGAACACACCGAGGACGCCGGAGTGCTCACCGGCCCTCGACGCGAAGTGCGCACGCAGCGCTTCGGGCATGGACGCCTCACCGGGCGGGAACAACGCCGAGTCGTCGACGAGCCGCGCGAACAGGGGAGGGATTCCTCGGGGGCCGGGTGGCGTGAGTTCCACAGCGCTTGACACGACTGACACGCTAGTAGCGTACGACATCAGGACAAAATCGTTCGCACAACGGACACGTTCCGGGGAGATTCCGATGCCTTACTACCGGCAGGTAGGCGAGATCCCGCACAAGCGCCACACGGCGTTCCGCAAGCCCGACGGGGGCCTGTACGCCGAGGAACTGATGGGTGTCGAGGGCTTCTCGGCGGACTCGGCACTGCTCTACCACCGCGGCCTGCCCACCGCGATCGTCGACGCCGTCGCGGTCGAGGACGAGCGTGGCCCGATCACCCCGAACCACCCGCTCAAGCCCCGCGCGTACAAGACGCACGACCTCAAGTTCGGCGACGCCGACGCGGTCACCGACCGGCGGAGGCTGTTCGGCAACGCCGACGTCACCATCGGCTTCGTCCACGCGACCCGGCCTTCGCCGCTGTACCGCAACGCGGCGGGCGACGAGCTGTTCTACGTCCAGGGCGGCAGCGCGACCGTCGAGACGATCTACGGCGCGCTGGAGGTCGGCGACGGCGACTACCTCGTCATCCCGACGTCGTGCACCTATCGCGTGCTCCCGCACGACGGCGGCGGGGTCAAGCTGCTGACCATCGAGGCGCGCGGCCACATCGGCCCGCCGAAGCGGTACCTGTCGGCGAAGGGCCAGTTCCTGGAGCACTCGCCGTACTGCGAGCGCGACATCCGGGGCCCGTCCGAACCGCTGGTCGCCGACGGCACCGACGTCGAGGTCCTCGTGCGGCACCGCGCCGGGCTGACGCGCTACACCTACGCGACCCACCCGTTCGACGTCGTCGGCTGGGACGGCTGCCTGTACCCGTGGGTGTTCAACATCGACGACTTCGAGCCGATCACCGGCCGCGTGCACCAGCCGCCACCCGTGCACCAGACGTTCGAGGGCCCGAACTTCGTGGTCTGCTCGTTCTGCCCGCGCAAGGTCGACTACCACCCCGAGTCGATCCCGGTGCCGTACAACCACGCGAACGTCGACTCCGACGAGCTGATGTTCTACGTCCGCGGCAACTACGAGGCGCGCAAGGGTTCCGGGATCGAGATCGGCTCGCTTTCGCTGCACCCGTCCGGCTTCACGCACGGGCCGCAGCCCGGCGCGGCGGAGGCGTCGATCGGCGCTCAGTTCTTCGACGAGACCGCGGTCATGGTGGACACCTTCGCGCCGCTGGAGCTCGGCGAAGCGGCCGACGCGTCGGAGGACCACGGCTACGCGTGGACCTGGTCCGGCCGGGGTCCGGGAGCTTGATGCCACGCATTTAGTCCTCTGAATGCGGTATTCGAAGACCGGCGCGAGCAGGTGCCCACGCATTCAGAGGACTAAATGCGGAAAAGATGGCGGGATAAGTACCGCCACGGCCGCAACGGTTCGGCAACGCCAAGCCGGACAAGGCGAAACCTCCGGATAATCGGTGTCCCCACCGGCGGAGGTTCTCCATGGTCGTGAATCCTCAGCAGTCCCGCGGCGGCCGCAAGGTCCTGGCGTTCGTGGCCGCGGCGGTGGTCGCCATCGGCCTGATCATCGGCTTGCGCGCGATCACGAGCGACTCCGGCGAGGAGGCCGCGGAAGCGAAGTGCACGACGGGCGACGCGGTCAAGTTGCAGGTGTCGTCTTCGCCGGAGAAGGCGGGCGTGGTCACCGAGATCGCCAAGGGCTACAGCGGCCGCACGGTGGCCGGGCGCTGCGTCGACGTGCTCGTGCAGTCGAAGTCCTCCGGCACCGCCATGCAGGCGCTGTCGCGCGGCTGGAACGAGGCGGTGGACGGACCGCGGCCGGACGTCTGGACGCCGGCGGCGTCCGGCTGGGTGAACCTGCTGCGCCAGAACCTCACCGGCACCGACCACCCCGCGCTGGTCCCCGAGGGCGACCCGGAATCGGTCGCGAACGCGCCACTGGTCGTCGCCATGCCGAAACCGATGGCCGAGGCGCTCGGCTGGCCGGGCAAGGGCATCGGCTGGAAGGACCTCGCGGCGCTCGCCACGGATCCGCAGGGCTGGGCGAAGTACGGGCATCCGGAGTGGGGGAAGTTCCGGCTGGGCAAGACGAATCCGAACATCTCGACGTCCGGTCTCAACGCCACCATCGGCGCCTACTACGCGGCGACGGGCACGTCTTCGGACCTCACCGCGAACGCGCTCGCGAAACCGGAGGCGCGCACGTTCGTGCAGAACGTCGAGCAGGCCATCGTCCACTACGGCGACAACACGCTGACGTTCCTGACGAACCTGCAGAAGGCCGACGACCGCGGCGCCGCGCTGTCGTACATCTCGGCGGTGACGGTCGAGGAGAACTCGCTCGTCGGCTACAACCAGGGCAATCCCACCAACGACCCGGCGAAACGCGGTCAGCACGCGCCGCCGAAGGTGCCGCTCGTCGGGATCTACCCGAGCGACGGCACGCTCAACTCCGATCACCCGTTCACCGTGCTGAACTGGGCGGACGACCTCCACAAGCAGGTCGCGGCGGATTTCCTCGCGCATCTGCGCGGCGCCGAGGCGCAGCAGAAGTTCAGCGACATCGGCTTCCGCACCTTCGACGGGAAACCGGGCTCGCAGACCACCTCGGAGAACGGCGCCCAGCCCGACGGGAAGCTCAACCTGATCCGCCCGCCGAGCCCGCCGGTGCTGACCGAGGTGCTGAAGTCGTGGAAGGACCTGCGGAAGAAGGCGAACGTGCTGCTGGTCGTCGACGTCTCCGGTTCGATGGGCGACGGCGTCAGCGGGACCGGCAAGAACAAGATGGATCTCGCGAAACAGGCGGCCGTGGCGTCACTGCCGCAGTTCAGCGACGCGGACAAGGTCGGGCTGTGGATGTTCTCCACGAAACTGAACGGCGACAAGGACTACTTCGAACTCCGGCCGGTGTCGCCGATCGGCGGTGAACCGGGCAGGCAGGAGCTGGCGTCGCGGCTGAACGGGCTGACACCGCAGAACGGGACGGGGCTCTACGACTCGTCGCTCGCGGCGTACGAGTTCATGAAGCAGCGGCTGGACCCGAACGCGATCAACGCCGTCGTCGTGCTCACCGACGGCCGGAACGAGGATCCGGGCGGCATCGATCTGCAGAACCTCGTCGGGCAGCTGCGGACCGAGGGCGGCGGCGAAGCGGTGCGGATGTTCACCATCGCCTACGGCTCCGACGCGGACCTGAACGTGCTCAAGGAGATCGCCGAGACCACCCAGGGCGTCGGGTACGACTCGTCCAAACCGGACTCGATCGACCAGGTCTTCACCGCCGTGATCTCGAATTTCTGAGATCCTCGGATATGCGCTTCGTCCGTGAGCTAGCCGAACCGTGGGGACTGCTCCTCGCGGCGACGTCGGCGGGTGCGGCCTGGGCGGTGCAACTGCCGGCCCTCGCCGCGCTCGGCGTCGGCGTCACCGTGCTCGCCGCCCGTGCCGGGGTCGCCGCCGCCACGCGGCCGAAACCCTTGCCGGAGCCCGAAGAACGAGCACTCCCGGACGTCGAACCGGGTTCACCCGAGGCGGGCTGGCTGCGGCGCGCGGAGTCGGCGGCCGACGGGTTCCGGTCGATTTCCGGCTCGCTCGAAGCCGGCCCGCTCGCCGACCGGGTGGCCGGCATGGAACCGGTGGTGCGGGAAACCGTCGACACGCTCCGACGGCTGGCGGGCCGCGCGACGGCCACCGGCAAGGCGCTGACGCGGGTGGACGTCGGCGCGGTGTCCGCCGAGAAAGCCCGGCTGCGGAAGGAATTGAAGACCGCCGACGACGACATCCGCGGCGACCTGACGCAGTCGATCGAAGCAGTGCAGGCGCAGGAAGACGTGCACGCGCGGCTTTCGAGCGCGCAACGGAAACTGTTGGCACAGCTGCGATCCGGCGCGCTCGGGCTCGACGGGCTGGTCGCCAGGGCGGCGGAGTTGTCGGCCGCCACCGGCGATTCGCTGCTCGACACCACCACGATCGGCGAACTGGACGAGCAGTTGGAAGGGATCCGGCGGGGTGTCGTGGAGACCGAGGAGGCGACGCGGCGCTCGCTCGGCTGAGCTCACTTCCCGAACTTGACCGGCCCGAAAACCGCGTGGCCCGGCACTCCGGCCTTCGCTGTCCTCCCTGCCATCGGCGGCCCGAGCACCCACAGCCGTCCGGTCGCGGCGATGTTCGCGGCCAGCGACGGATCCGAACCACCGGCCCGGACGGTGACCTCGCGGCCGTCGGGCAGCACCGTCCGTCCCTTCATGGTGACCATGCCGACGAGGTTGACCGACGCCGGTCCGGAGATGACGGCGAGTTCGGTCCACGTCGGCTCCGGGGACGGCCTCGTCATCACGACGGCCGTGATGACGAGGCCGATCGTCGCGACGAGGCAGAGGGCGGCCAGTACCTGCGCGTCCGGCACCAGGACGCTGCGGCGGTCCGGGAAATCGATCGCGACCCAGATCGAGAAGGCGGCCGCCACCAGCGCGATACCGGCGGTGAGCAGGTAGTACGACGCCAGGAGCCGTCGTTGCAGGGTGAGCATCCGTCCCGGTGAGACCGGCTGGGTCGTCAGCGGCACCGAGCCCTTCACGGGGGCGTCCCGGAACTTGCCGTTCCGCGGGACGATCACACCGGGAAGCAGGAAGAACGGACCCAGCACCCACAGCCGCCGCTGAGCCGCGAGTTGTGCGCGGAGCGGGGCGGGGAGCCGGACGACGAACCAGCGGCCGTCGAGCGGGACGCTCACCCACGCCCCGGCGATGACGGCGTCGTCCAGCCCGCTCACCAGGCGGAACGGCTTGCGGGTGAGCTTCCGCATCGGCGAGCATCCGACGAGCAGGACGTACCCGAAGTAGACCGCGACCGGTGTCATGAAGGAGATCAGGAACGCGGGCACGGCGACCCCGTACCGCCCCGAAAACGCCAGGTAGACGCCCAGCACGACGATCATCCCGGCGGTGAAGAGCATCGTCCCGTACGTCACGATGAGCCGGTCGAGCAAGGGCGCCAGGACCGGCATGTTGATGGCCGGAACCCCTTCGGGTGGTTCGACACCCCGGATTCTGTGCTCTTCCACCTGGTCAACGTATACGCGCTTCTCGAGAAGTGATCCAGGCTACTTCCACTCGACGCGTAAATCAGGTTAGGCTCACCTAACTTAGGAGGTGAGCCGTGACCACACCGACGTCCATTCGCCGCCCGCCGGCGCCGAACCCCGCGGAACGCGCGAAGACGATCGCCACCCGCAACGGACCGGCGACGCTCATGCCGACCGCCGAACAGCGCGACCAGCCAGGACAGTACGGCCGCGTCATCCCCGAACTGCACCACGTGCACACGAGCGGCAGCGTCAGCGTGCTGCTGCCCGACGAGCACCACCTGGTGAAACGCGCGCACGAGGCGCAACGCGGCGAGCTCGCGGTGATGGTCGAACTGACCGATCAGGCGCCGGTCGACCTGCGCGAACCCATCCGCGGGCTGCTGTGGATCACCGGCTGGCTCCGCCCGCTCTCCGAGGTCTCGGCGCGCGCCCGCGCGGTCTCCATCGCCGAAACCCGGCCGGACGAGCGACTGCTCGACGTCGGGCACGGCCTGACGCTGCTGAGGCTGACCCCGGCGTCGCTGGTCCTCGCCGACGCCGAGGGCACGCACTCGCTCCGGCCGCACATGTTCAGCGCCGCGCCGCCGGACCCGTTCCACGACTACGAGGCCGCGTGGCTGCGCCATCTGGAGAGCGACCACGCCGACGTCGTCCAGCAACTCGCCAAGCACGTGCCCGCCGAGCTGCGCGGCGGCTGGATCCGGCCGCTCGGGCTGGATCGCTACGGCCTGCGGCTGCGGGTCGAGGCCGACTCAGGCGACCACGACGTCCGGCTCGCGTTCTCACGGCCGGTCGAGGGCCCGCAGCAGCTGAGCGGCGAGATCCGCCGCCTGGTCGGCTGCCCGTACTCGTTCGGCTAGGCCAGTTCCGCCGGGAAGCCGCCCTTGGCGATCGGGCCCCACGATTCGATGGTGACGCGGATGATGCTCTTGCCCTGCTTCACCATCGCTTCGCGGTACTCGTCCCAGTCGGGATGCTCACCCGAGATCGCGCGGAAGTAGTCGACCAGCGGCTCGACCGAATCGGGCAGGTCGAGGACCTCGGCGGTGCCGTTCAGCTGGACCCACTGGTCGTTCCACTCGTCGGACAGGACGCAGGCGGACACCTTCGGCTCGCGCCGGATGTTCACCACCTTCGCGCGCTTCGGATACGTGGAGATGACCAAGCGGCCCTCGCCGTCGACTCCGCAGGTCACCGGCGAGAGCTGCGGGCCGCCGTCGGCCTTGGTGGTCATCAGGATGGCGCGGTGCCGGGTGGACAGGAAGTCGACGAGCGCGGCCCGGTCGACGGTTTCGTTGGTCGCGATACTCCTGGGCATGACCCGACGGTAACGTGCGGCCGATGAGCTGGCTGCGTCCCGAACGCCCGGCGCTGCCGGAATTCGTGGAAGACCCGGCGCGCCGTCGCGCGATCGTCATCGAACTCGTCGTCGTCTTCGGCATCACCCTCGGCCTGTCCGGGCTGCGCAGCCTGCTGTCCCTTGTGGACTCACTGCTGCAGCCTGTCCCGCTGGCGCAGCAACAAGCTCAGCTCAACGTGCCCCAGGCGACGTTGAGCCTGGTCGACCTGCTCAAACAGCTCCTGAGCGCGGGCCAGCTGGTCGGCTGGGGCGCGCTCGGGCTGTACCTGTTGTGGCGCGGCGGGATGAAGCTCGGCCAGATCGGGCTCGACAGACAGCGTCCCGGCCGCGACGTCGTCCACGGGCTCCTGCTCGCCGCGGTGATCGGGATTCCGGGGCTCGGCCTGTACTTCCTCTCCTACAGCCTCGGGTTCAGCCTGTCGGTGCAACCGTCCACATTGGGCGAAACGTGGTGGCGTCCGATCACGCTGACGTTGTCGGCCTTCGGGAACGCGTTCGCCGAAGAGGTGCTCGTCGTCGCGTATCTGCTGACCAGGCTGCGGCAACTGGGGCTGCGCGAGAACACCTCGCTGGTCGCGTCGTCGGTGCTGCGCGGGTCGTATCACCTGTATCAGGGATTCGGCGGTTTCGTCGGCAACGTCGTGATGGGCCTGGTGTTCGGCAGGCTGTGGCAGAAGACGAACCGGCTGTGGCCGCTGATCGTCGCGCACACCGCGCTGGATTTCGTTTCCTTCGTCGGATACGCGCTGCTCAAGGGGCGAGTTTCCTGGCTTCCCTAGCTAGTGTGAACTCGTGATTGACGAGACGACTCCACCCCGAGTTGACAGCGAAGTCGGCCCCCTGCGTGCGGTGCTCCTGCACCGGCCCGGCAACGAGCTCAAAAGGCTCACGCCTCGCAACAACGACCAGCTCCTGTTCGATTCCATCCCCTGGGTGGACCGCGCGCAGGAGGAGCACGACGCGTTCGCCGAGGTGCTGCGCGGCCGCGGTGTCGAGGTGCTGCTGCTGGCCGACGCGCTCCGCACGGCGCTCGGCGACACCCGCGCCCACGCGGCCGGCGTGCACGCGGCGGTCGACGAGCGGCGGCTCGGGCCCGACCTGGCCGATTCGCTCCGGTCCCACCTGTCGAGCGTCTCGCCCGCGGTGCTGGCCGAGGTCCTGATGGCGGGCATGACCTTTGAGGAGCTGCCCGCCGCCGAAGGCGCCTCGCTGGTCCGGCTGATGAACCACCCGAACGACTTCGCCGTCGATCCGCTGCCGAACCTGCTGTTCACCCGTGACTCGTCGGCCTGGATCGGCAACCGGGTCGCGGTCTCCTCGCTCACCATGCCCGCGCGCGTCCGCGAGACCGCGGTGCTGGACCTGATCTACGCCTACCACCCGTGGTTCCGCCACGCGGCCCGCGCGTACGGCGCGCATTCGGCGCCGATCGAAGGCGGCGACGTCATGCTGCTCTCGCCGGGCGTCCTGGCCATCGGCGTCGGCGAGCGCACCACCGCGGCGGGCGCGGAATCCCTCGCCCGGTCGGTGTTCGCCGACGGGATCGCGCACACCGTGCTCGCCGTCCCGATCCAGCAGACCCGCGCGACCATGCATCTGGACACCGTCTGCACGATGGTCGCGGCCGACGCCGTCGTCATGTATCCGCTTTCGGCCGATTCACTGACCGCGTTCACCATGCGCCCCACCGACGACGGTTCGGTGAAGGTGGAAGGGCCCGCCCCATTCCTCACCGCGGCCGCCGAAGCGATGGGAATCGACCGGCTCCGCGTCATCGACACCGGACTCGATCCGGTCACCGCGGAACGCGAGCAATGGGACGACGGGAACAACACCCTCGCGCTCGCGCCCGGCGTCGTCGTCGGGTACGAACGTAATGTGGAAACCAACGCCCGCCTGGCGGAAGCCGGTATCGAGGTACTGGCCATCACCGGCTCCGAGCTGGGCTCCGGCCGCGGCGGGCCGCGCTGCATGTCGTGCCCGATCCGGCGCGAAAGCATCTGAGCCATAAATAAAGTAAGCCTTCCCTAATTGATTCGAATTGATTAGGGAAGGCTTACTTAATTGAGGCGGACCTATTGTCGGTAATGGTAACCTAATAGGGGGTAGATCACCAGGAAAAACTGGAAATCAAATAGGGACATGACGTATCTTCGAACACATGGCCCTCACCAAGAAGCAACCGCGCTCGAAGTTCTACGAACTGCTGCAGGCGCAGATCCACAACGAGTTCAACGCCTCCCAGCAGTACATCGCGCTGGCGGTCTGGTTCGACGCCGAGGACCTGCCGCAGCTCGCGAAGCACTTCTACAAGCAGTCCGTCGAAGAGCGGAACCACGGAATGGCGCTGGTCCAGTACATGCTGGACACCGACCACCACGTGGAGATCCCCGGCACCGGCGACGTGCGCAACGACTTCTCCGACGTCCGTGAGCTCATCGAGCTCGCGCTGCAGCAGGAGAAGGACGTCGCGACCGACATCCAGCAGCTGGCCAAGGCCGCCCGCGCCGAAGAGGACTACATCGGCGAGCAGTTCACGCAGTGGTTCCTCAAGGAGCAGGTCGAGGAGATCTCCCAGATGTCCACGCTGCTCAACATCGTCAAGCGCGCCGACGGCAACCTGTTCGAGGTGGAGAACCACCTGCACCGCGAGTCCGTCGGCGACGGCGGCACCGATTCGAGCATGCCCCCCGTCGCGGGCGGCGCGCTCTGACGCACTGACCAACGCTCCCACCACAAGGAAAACCCGGGCTCTCCCCCTTGGAGCAGCCCGGGTTTTCCTTTCGCGCGGACGACCTCAGCTGAACTGGCAGTCCTGGTTGATGCTGGTCAGCAGGATGCTGACGGCCGACCCGTCCTTGGCCACGAAGATCCGGTACGCGCTCACCGCGCTGACCGGCGCGACATACGCGCCGCCGTCCTTGGTGCTGCCGGGATAGGCGGCGAGGATGTCCGCCTCGGTCGAGCCGACACCGATCCCCTCCGGCGTGTGCACCGTGCCCGCCGGGTTGATGACGGTGATCCCCTCGGCCTCGGTCAGCGACACCGACGACGGCCCCGGAACGGCGGCACCTTCCGCGTAGCCGTACGTGCAGGCGCCCCGGACCTCTTTCGCCCGCAGCGGGCCGGCGGTGGCCTCCGCCTCGGACTCGCTCATCCCGAGCCGGAGCTTGCCGAAACCGGCGGACGTCAGCAGCGCGCCGGTGGTCACCTTGCCCTGAGCGGGCGGCTTCGTGGCGGCGGTGCTCTTCGGCGGCTTGACCGGCCCGTCGGAGGCCGTCGACTGCGGGGGCGCGGCCGTATGGGTCGGCGGCGGCGCGGGCGAGGACGCCGGCGGCTCGGAGGTGCCCGGCCCGGGCCGCGCCAGGCTCGACGAGGCCGCGCCCATGGTGAGCTGGTCGCCGGGGAAGGCCGCGCCGTTGTCCTTGTCGTGGATCGTGAAGACCGTGAGCCCGCCGCCCACCATGACGATCGCGGCGGCCATCCCGCTCGTGGTCTGCATCAGCTGACGGCGACGACGGCGGCGCCGGGCGCCCGCGACGATCGTCTCGGGATTCAGCGTGGATCCCGAGCCGAGCCGTTCGTCGGAGAACAGGTCGCGCAGCTTCTGCTGCACGTCCTCTTCGGACATGTTCATCCCGCTTCCCTCCCTTCGTCCTTGTGATCGAACAACGCGAGCTTCGTGCGCAGCGACGCGATCGCCTTGCTCGCCTGGCTTTTGACGGTGCCCTGGCTGACGCCGAGCGAATCCGCGATCTCCGCTTCCGACAGCCCCTCGTAGTAACGCAGGACCATCACCGCGCGTTGCCTCGGCGGCAGCGCGCGTAACGCCTGCCACAACGGCTCGTGCTCGAACGGGTCGGCCGGGCTGTACGGCTGGGTGTCCGGCAGGTCGGCGACGAGGCTCTCCCGTTTGGTCCGGCGCCAGCGGCTGATGTGCGCGTTGGCCATCGAACGGCGGATGTAGGCCATCGGGTCGCCGGTCTTGTGCTGCACGTAGGACCAGCGGGAGCCGATCTTCTCCAGCACGGTCTGGACCAGGTCGGCGGCGTCGTGCGGATTCCCGGTGAGGGCGTGCCCGTACCGGATCAGGCCGGGAAGGCTGGCCTGCACGAAGTCGCCGAAGTCGGTGAGCTCGCCCGGCACGTCTCTCCCTCGGCTCTCGCCGGCTCCCCAGACTTCCGTCCCCGGGATGACCGTCGCGGCAGCGGTCACCGTATCGCCTCCTCCCGGGGTCACTCGGCCAGGCTCGCCTGGCTCACCTCTCCCGAAACGCATGACCGCCCCCACAGGTTGTCTCTTGCCGCGAACACTTTCGGGAGACGCCCGGCCGGATGAGGAGTTTCCTGCTCAACGTCTCGACACGGAGTCGGGAATCCTGAACGAACCGTCCCCCTGAACAGGGAATTCGTGTACGGCCACCACGGCGTTACGGGGTATCGGACCGTACACGTGGGGGAACTGGATCCCGGCCGGATGCGGCGGGTCGCCGTCCTCCCAGACGACGGGCGCGCCGACGAGCGCCGGGTCGATCTCCAGCAGCAGCAGGTCGGTGCGGCCGGCGAACACGGCGTTGGCCGGGATGTGCGCGGTTCCCGGGTCCGAGCAGTGGATGAAGCCGTCGGATTCGAGGGACGCGGCGGTGTAGACGCCCTCTTCGGACCAGTCACCCTTGGGGCAGATATGGAGGATCACGGGACCATCCTCGCGCACTTCGTCCTCTGAAGGCGGTGGTTGCGCGGGCAACCACCGCCTTCAGAGGACGAAACGCGAGGGGTGTCAGCGGATGGTGAGCTGACGGCCGATCAGACCGTCGCGCGAGCGGCGCTCGGCGGCGTTGAGCGGCTCGGAGTCGAGGGACTTCAGCGCGGCTTCGAGCCGGACGCCGAGCTGCTCCTTCGCGTCGGCCCACTCGCGGGCGTGGGCCTCGGGGTCGAGGTCCCACACCGGGACGAGGAGACCGTGCGCGCGGAACGAACCGGCGTAGCGGGAGCCCTCGCCGAGGCCCAGCTCACCGGCCGCGGACAGCCGCGCAAGCGCTTGCAGCAGCAGGTTCTCCGGCTCGGGGCGAACCCAGCGCAGGTGCGCCTTCTCACCGGCGAGCACCCAGTAGGCACCCGCGCCGAGGCGCTCGGTCGGCATGATCGCCGCGTTCGCGCGCTCGAGGGACAGCGCGACGTCGCCGCTCGCGTCGGCGTCCTCGGGCAGCCACCAGGCGAAGTCGTTGTAGAGCGTGGCGTCGAGTTCGACGCTCGTTTCGAGCAGGTCCTGCAAGCGGGCCTTCTCGTCGGCGGTGGGCGGCGTCGTGGTGTCCGGCACGGACAGGACGTCGCCCTCCTTGGCCTCCAGCACCCACTGCAGCGCGCGGCCGAGGTCGCGGCTGATGTCCGAGGACCGGGTCTGCACCTGCATGCCGATGTAGCGCTCGCCGTCGGACCGGACGAACGCGGCCGCCGCCATCGGCAGCACCGTGCCGAGGGTGACCTTCTCGCCGGAGCCCGCCAGCGTGAGCGACGCCGTCGCCGAAGGGACGAACTCGCGCAGCGCGATCAGTTCGGTCTCCGCCGCGAGTCCCTCGAAGGGCTGGCCGACGAAGACGTCGCGCACCTTCGGCTTGCGGTCCGAGGTCGTCTTGGGACCCTTCTTGCGCGAACCCTTGCCCACGTCAGCCTCCTCAAGCTCGGTTCGGAACGCTATCGCGGGAAGGGCGCGGGCCTCGTAAGACCCCCGGGGTTCACCGGGGCCGGTGACGGAATCGTCGCGGACGACACCCCACTGACCACCGGATCGACCGGATCGGCCGGTTTCAGCGGCCATTCGGGTATCACGCAAACATGACTGAAAACGGTTGTCATCATCCGGACGATCTAATCGCGGGTGATCAGCCTGCCGTTTTCCCCTCACCGCACCGAATACTCGATCTCGGCGCCATCCGGCGTCGTAGTGCGGAGAAGGGATCACAGATGAGCACCTCGAAGCGCCGGGCCGCCTTGGCCGCGTTGCCCGTGGCACTCGGGCTGATGCTGGCCGGGCCCGCCGTGGGCACGGCCTCGGCCGCGCCACAGTCCGAGTCGGCGGACCAGGCGCGCCACTGCCTGCTGCTGTGCGTCGGCCATCACCACCACGGGCACCATCACCACGGCATCGGCCTGCACCTGGGCCTCTGGCTGCATCTGTGACCACCGCGCCGCGCCGGGACGGTTTCCCGGCGCGGCGCGGCTACAGTCGGGACGTGTTCGACCTCGCCGACCCGGCCTTCCTCGCGAATCCATATCCGTCCTTCGCCGAACTCCGCGAGCGCGGCGAAGTCCACCTGCACGACGGCCTCGGTATCGCCGTGGCGGTGTCGCACTCCGCGTCGGCCGCGGTCCTGAGGCATCGCGGGCTCGGCCGGATCTGGCAGGACGCGCTGCCGGTGGAGCGGTTCGCGTCGTTCAACCTGCTGCACCGCAACTCGCTGCTGGAGAACGAGCCGCCCGCCCACACCCGGCTGCGGCGGGTGATCGCGGGCGCGTTCGGACGCGGGCACGTCCAGCGGCTGCGGCCGATGGTCGCCGAACTCGCGGACGGCATGGTGGACGGGCTCGCCGCCGAGATCGCCGAGACCGGCTCGGCCGATCTCCTGGCGCACCTCGCGCAGCCGCTTCCGGTCGCGGTCATCGCGGAACTCCTGGGCGTCCCGGTCGAGAACGGGCCGAGCATGGTCACCTGGTCGAACCACATCGTGAAGATGTACGAGTACGGACTCGCCGAGGACAAGCGCGACGCCGCCGAAGCCGCGGCCGCGGAGTTCGTCGACTATCTGCGTGACGTCGCGAAGCAGCGCGCGGACTCCCCCGGCGAGGACATCGTCAGCGATCTCCTGCGCAGTGAGCTCACCGAGGACGAGCTGGTCGCGACCGCGGTCCTGCTGCTGATGGCCGGGCACGAGGCGACGGTGAACGTCATCGGGAACGGCGTCAACGCGCTGCTGACCCACCGGGACCAGTGGGAGCGGCTGGTGGCCTCCCCGGATCTGCTGGACCCGTGCGTCGAGGAGCTGATCCGCTTCGACGCGCCGCTCCAGCTCTTCGAGCGGACCGCGACCACCGACGTCGAGATCGCCGGATTCCGGGTGGCCGAGGGCGAGAAGATCGGCGCGCTCCTCGGCGCCGCCGCGCGGGACCCCAAGGTGTTCGACCGGCCCGACACCCTCGACATCGGCCGCACGCCGAACGCGCACCTCGGCTTCGGCATGGGCATCCACTACTGCGTCGGCGCCCCGCTCGCGCGGGTGGAGATCGGGGCCGCGCTGACGTCGCTGGCCACGAAGCTGCCCGGGCTGGAGCTCGCGGAGACGCCGGAACGGCGGCCGGAGTTCGTGATCCGGGGCCTGCGCTCGCTACCGGTCACCACGCGATAGCAAAGGTCCCTTGCTCTCTTTCCGCAGGTCAGCGGGTCGTTTCGGGATAGAGCGTGAAGTGGGAGACGTGCACGGGCTTGATGTGCTCGAAGTGCCGACGGTCCACCGTCGCCACCTCGACTGTTTTCAGCCTTTCCGCGGTGGCCACGACGGCCGCGTCCGCCAGGCCGAGCGGCCAATCCGAGTACTGCCGCATCAGCACGGCCATCCGCCGGAAGTCGTCGTCCATGGGGTGATAGATCGCGAACTGAGGCGAGCGCATGAGTCCCTCGATGAACGCCGCTTCGGCTTCACCACCGAGGTACTTCTCGATGTAATGACATACCTCGGTCAGCACGAGCGACGGCACCAGCAGATCACGCGTGGCCGCGGTTTCCAGCCATGCGACCACCGCCTGATGGTGGTCGTCTTTCCGGCTGACCATGGCGATGAGGGGGCCGGCGTCTACCACGATCGGACGGGCCATCGACTTTCGCTTGTCCCCGTCGTGCGCTCAGGCGACGTCTTGGCCGCGCACGACGGCCTTCACGTTCTCGGACGCGTCAGCGGGAAGATCGAACATCCCCAAGAACGACGGTGGCGAGTACGGCTTCGTCGGCTCATTCGCGTCCTGACCGACGAGAACGGTTTTCATGCCCAGACCGAACTTGCCCGCCTTCATGGCGCGAGGCTTACGCAGGCCGCTGGAAGTAGACCTCACCCGGCCGGTCACCCCGGCGGGCAGGTCGTACTTCTGCTGCTCGCTGCTCATGCCCCCATCTTACAGACCGATCAGCCTTCGGCAGAGTGCGTGGATCCGCATTCAACAGTTGGTGGAAAAGTTGCGTCAGCGCACTGAAGAGGTGGGGCGATCGCGCCGTTCCGGGTCCGGAGCGCCCTCCACCTTCAGCACGCGAAGCAGGCGAAGGCGCTTCTCCGCCACAGGCGCGAGAAGGCCGGACATGCGCTTCACGAGCAGCGCCGTCGTCACCGCCAGTCCGGCCGCGGCCAGGTCGGTCAGCGCGACCAGAACGACGCCATCGGCCAGCGCCTGGACGCCGTCGCGGAATCGCCAGACGATGACGAGCACCAGCAGCAGCCAGTTGGCCGCCCAGACACCCCACCAGATCAGCACGAGCCGCGACGGCTTCGGCCGCGTTTCCCGGGTCCGGCGCAGGACGGCGTGTTCGAGTTCGGCGAGGATCGGCAGCACCATCACCAGGTTCACCACCGGCACCAGCACGAACGCCAGCACGTGCCACAGCCGCCTCGGCGGCACCTCGCCGGAGGCGTCCGCGGCGGCGTGCCTGGCCACGAGCAGCCACCACACGGTGAGCCCGGAGGGCAGCAGCGAGAGGATCGTCGTGAGCAGGCCCGCGGTGATCACGAAGCTGTCGGACACCGAGACGACGGACGTCGACAGCGCGGAGTCACGGCTCTGCACGAGCAAGACGTAGCGCCAGATCTCCGCGGCCGACGCGATGACGGCGAGGGCGGCGAAGGTCCACAGCACCGGCAGAAGACTGCGCGTGATGACCCGCAGGCGCTCCCCGGCGGTGACTTCGCCGGACGCCGTCCCGGGGACCGCTGTCGGGCGGCGCCAGGCCAGGTTCGGGAACCCCCAGCGCGGCGGGACCGGATAGGACGGCGGACCGGAGTAGCGCTCGGCCACGGGTTTGCGACGCTGCGGCCAGGCACCGGGAGGCGGCGAAGCGACCCAGCGGACACGATGACGCGCCGGCTGGGGCCGCGGCTGCTGCATCGGCGCCGGACGCACCGGCGGCACCGGTGTTCTCGGCGGGTAGTGGCCTGGCTGCACGGTTACAGCACTTCGGGGTCGACGCCGGGATGGTCGCCGACCATCGGGCGCCCCTCCTGCTTCCAGGAGCCCATCCCACCGGCGACGTTCACCGCGTCCCAGCCGCTCGCGTTGAGCCACGCGGCGGCGCGGGCGGACCGGCCGCCGCTGCGGCAGATCACGTAGACGGGCTGGTCGTCGGGCAGGTCGTCGAGTTCGCCGACGCGCGCGGGCAGTTCACCCATCGGGATGTGCTTGGCGCCCGGGGCGTGCCCGGCGGCCCACTCGTCGTCCTCTCGGACGTCGAGCAGCGCGACACCGTCCTTGGGCAGATCACGGACGGCGACGGTCGGGATGTCAGCAGGGCTCACCACGCTTCCATCCTCGCATCCCGGCCCGTTGCGCGCGCGTGAAGAACACCTCAGCGCGGACGGCGGAGCTGGTCCTACTCCAGGGCAAGTGCCAGAGGCGTGAACCCGCTCCGGCCGAAGGCCCCACTATCGCGGTGGCAGGACGCCCTGGTCACTCCGTCGCCACGCAGACCAGGCCGCGTCCTGCCGACGTCGATCGCGGTCGCGGGTTCACCGATGAACACTCAGTGCTGAGTCGCCTTTTCGGCACCGGCGCCGGTGAGCGAGCGGACCTCCATCTCCGCGTACTTCTTCTGGTTGTGGTCCTTGGACAGCACGGTTCCGAGCCAGCCGAGGAAGAAGGCGACCGGGATCGAGACGATGCCGGGGTTGTCGAGCGGGAACCAGTGGAAGTCGACGCCCTGGATCATCGAGGCGCTCTTCCCGGTCTTCGCGTCGACGGGCTTACCCGAAACCGCCGGCGAGAACACGATCAACAGCACGCAGACCGCGAGCCCGCCGTAAATGCTCCACAGCGCGCCCTGGGTGTTGAACCGCTTCCAGAACAGCGAGTACAGGATCGTGGGCAGGTTCGCCGACGCCGCCACCGCGAACGCCAGCGCCACCAGGAACGCGACGTTCTGGTTCTTCGCGAGGATGCCGCCGACGATCGCGACCGCCCCGATCACCAGCGCGGTGATCCGCGCGACGCGGACTTCGCTGTCGGGGTCGGTCTTGCCCTTCTTGATCACGTTGGCGTAGACGTCGTGCGCGAACGAGGCCGACGCCGTGATCGTCAGGCCCGCGACCACCGCGAGGATCGTCGCGAACGCCACCGCCGCGATGAACCCGAGCAGCACCGGGCCGCCCAGTTCGAGCGCGAGCAACGGCGCCGCCGAGTTGGTCGTCCCCGGTGCCTTCGCGATCACTTCCGGGCCGACGAGCGCGCCCGCGCCGTAGCCGAGCACCAGCGTGAACAGGTAGAAGATGCCGATCAGCGCGATCGCCCAGACCACCGAACGGCGCGCGTCCTTCGCGGTCGGCACGGTGTAGAAGCGCATGAGCACGTGCGGCAGGCCCGCGGTCCCGAGCACCAGCGCGATGCCGAGCGACAGGAAGTCGAGCTTCGTCGTACCGGTCTTCCCGTACTGCTTGCCCGGTCCGAGCAGCGCTTCCCCGGCCTTGCCGCCCTTGTCGACGGCGGCCTGGAACAGGTTGGAGAGGTTGAAGCCGTACTTCCCGAGCACCCACAGCGTCATCGCGAACGCGCCCGCGATGAGCAGGACGGCCTTGATGATCTGGACCCAGGTGGTGCCCTTCATCCCGCCGATCAGCACGTACAGGATCATGATCACGCCGACGACGGCGATCACCAGGTCCTGGCCGAGGTTCCCCTCGATGCCGAGCAGCAGATTCACCAGGCCGCCCGCCCCCGCCATCTGCGCGAGCAGGTAGAAGAACGAGACGGCGAGCGTGGAGATCGCGGCCGCCGCGCGGACCGGGCGCTGCTTCATCCGGAACGCCAGGACGTCGCCCATGGTGAACTTGCCGGTGTTGCGCAGCAGTTCCGCGACCAGCAGCAACGCCACCAGCCACGCGACGAGGAACCCGATCGAATAGAGGAAACCGTCGTACCCGTTGATCGCGATCGCCCCGGCGATACCCAGGAACGACGCCGCGGAAAGGTAGTCGCCCGAGATCGCGATCCCGTTCTGCGGCCCGGTGAACGCGCGCCCGGCGGCGTAGTAGTCGGACGCGGTCTTCGTATTACGGCTCGCCCGGAAAACGATCACCAACGTGATCGCCACGAACACCGCGAAAATGGTGATGTTGAGCGCCGGATTACTGCCCTGGACGCCCGCTGCCAGCGTTTTCACCGCTCGGTCCCCTCGACCTCGTGCCGGATCTTGTCCGCGAGCGGATCAAGCTTTCGGTTCGCGTATCGGACATAGAGACCGGTGATCACGAAAGTGGACACGAACTGGAGCAACCCGAAGACCAGGCCGACGGTGATGTTGCCGAAGAGCTTGGTGCTCATGAACCCGGTCGCGTAGTCGGCGAGGATCACATAGAGCAGATACCAGAGGAGGAACAGTGCCGAGACCGGGAAAACGAATACCCGGAGCCGCCGTCGCAACTCGGTGAATTCCGGGCTCGCCTGCACCTTTTCCCAGTCGGATTCCGGATCGGACCCGAGGCCTTGATCGGTATCACTCACTGCGGACCTCCCATCTACCTCAACCATTCGGTGATTTCGATGTCACGGAAGATCATGCCCCTCATGGGGCGTGAGAGGGGCAATCCATTTGAGTGAACGAGACGACTCTGCGTAGAGGGTCGCGACCCGAAAGGGTGACTTTACTTGCGGTGGCGACCCTTGCCGGTGGTCCGCGTCTTCTCCTCGGCCTGCCCGAACCGGGCGACCGCGCGATCGCGCATGAACCCGAGCGGATCGGGCGCGTGCAGCCGCAGCATCACGCCGTGGACGTCGTCCGGCCGCCCGTAACCGGTCGCCCGGCTCACCACGTAGGTGGTCAGGAACGCCGCCGGCACGGTGATCAGCGCGGGCTGGTTCGAGAACCACGGCGCCCAGCCGCCGGTGTACTTGCTGACGATGTTGGCCACCAGCGCGGTCAGCACCAGGCCGCCGCCGACGAGCATCCCGGCGAGCGCGCCGGGCCAGCTGAGCTTGCGCCACCAGACCCCGAGCAGCAGCAGCGGGCTGAACGTCGACGCGGCCAGCGCGAACGACATCCCGACCGAAAGCGAGAGATCCTCCGACGGCAGCAGGACCGCCAGCCCGAACGGGATCAGCGCCACGATCGCCGTCGCCACCCGGAAATCGCGGACCCGCCCGGGCAGCACGTCGGTGGACACCACCCCGGCCACGCTCACCAGCAGCCCGGACGAACTCGACAGGAACGCGGCGAAGGCACCGGCCGCGGTCACCGCGCCCAGGATCTGCCCCCCGACCCCGGGGAGGACCGCCGACGGCAGCAGCAGGACGGCGGCGTCGGTCTTCCCGGTCACCAGAAGCTCGGGGACGTACATCCGCGACAGCGCGCCCAGCAGTGTCGGGAACAGATAGAACAGGCCGAGCAGTAGGAGGACGTGCACCGTCGTGCGGCGCGCGGCCTTCCCGTCGGGGTTGGTGTAGAAGCGGACCAGGACGTGCGGCAACCCCATGGTGCCGAGGAACGTCGCGAGGATCAGCGAATAGACCTGCAGCAGATCGGTGAGACTGCCCGAGCCCGGCCGCAGCCAGTCGCCGTTGGACGTCGGCGCGTCGCTGACCACCGGGACCGGGGTGCCCGCGGTGAACTTCAGCGTCGTGCCCTTGGCGACCTTGTGCCCGGCTTCCGGCGTCCACACCGCGAAACCGTTGGCACGCGCGCCTTCCACCTGACCGTAGGCCTCGAGCACGGTCACGGAGGTGACCTTCAGGGTGACGTCGGCCTGCACCGAAACCGTGGTGTTCTCGGGGAACGCCGGCGGGGCGGGCTGCCCCAGCGGGCGCGCGCCGCCCGGCGGACCGGCGCCGAGGAACACGATGCACAGGATGAACGTCGGCACCGCGATGGCGAACAGCTTCAGCCAGTACTGGAAAGCCTGGACGACGGTGATGGCGCGCATGCCGCCCGCGATCACGTTGAACCCGACCACACAGGTCACCAGGATCGCGCCCGCCCAGGCGGGCACCGGCAGGATGGTCGCCAGCGTCAGACCGGCGCCTTGCAGCTGCGGGACCATGTAGAGGATCCCGATGAACACCACGAACGCCGTCGAGACCCGGCGCAGCATCGTCGAGCCCAGCCGCATCTCGACGAAGTCCGGCAGCGTGTACGCGCCCGACCGCCGCAGCGGCGCGGCGACGAACAGCATCAGCGCGAGGTAGCCCGCGGTGAAACCGATCGGGAACCACAGCGCGTCGGCGCCGTCCTTGAGCACGATGCCGGCGACGCCCATGAACGACGCGGCGGACAGGTACTCACCGGAGATCGCGGCGGCGTTGCGCCGGGAACGCACGGTGCGCCGCGCGACGAGGAAGTCGTGCGTGCTGACCGCCGACCTCGAGGAGCGATGCCCCAGGTAAAAGGTCAGGACCGCGACCAGCACTATGCCGGCCATGGCCCACGGATTCAGCGTCATTTGATCACGCGCTGACGAAAACGCGTCGCCAGGGCGCAGTGATCTTGGAAAGCCGCGTAGTCGGTAAGGCGCCCTGCCGCCACGATTCCGTGGCCTTCGGCCGAAAGAGGACGCGCGACCGTGAAGTCTCTCAGCGCTGGCGCGCTTCGAGACGGCGTGGTCGGGTCAGCCTCACCTCTGTTCACACCAAGGATCCTCGCATGTGCAGCTCCGCTATCAGTTCTCGATCATGTCGACGAAGTCGCGTTCATGACGTTCGGCGAGCCGGTTGTACCAGAGCCCGATGCCGAACAGGAACGGGAAAGGTGCCACGCCGAGGATCAACCACGACAACGGGATGCCCACGACGATCACTCGTCCGAAGGACGGGATCAGGTAGAAGAGCACCGGCAGTGAACACAGGGTGACCATCACCAGCAGCGCCAGCAGGGAGGCCGTCCGCAGCTGGATCTTCACCAGATCCCGGACCAGGAGTTTTCCCCAGCTGGTCTGTTCTTCGAGTTCGACCCGGGCCCGCAGGGTGCTCGTGGCCTGTCGCGGATCGGCGAGGATCACCCGCTGCCGCTTGGGTTTCGCGTGATGTTCGGGTTTGGCCTGCTCGTGCTTCGGGCCGGACGGCGCGCCGGGCACGGGCTCGACGGCGGCCCCCTCGGGCGGCGCCGGTTTCTTTGTCCTGCCCTTGCCGAGGGTCGGGTCCGGTTCGCGGACCCCGTTGACCCGCCGGTAGTAGTCGTCGGTCATGGGCCGCCGCTACGTCGACCGGTTGGCGCCGACCAGCCGGTCCTTGAGCGCGCGCGTGTGGCGGCGGCTCACCGGCAGCACCTTCTCCTCGTTGCCGATGACGACCTGGTAACCGCCCTGGCCCATGCGCAGCTCGGTGATCAGCGGCAGCGAGACCAGGAAAGACCGGTGGATCCGGACGAAACCCGCCTTCTCCCAGCGTTCTTCGAGCTGCGCGAGCGGGATGCGGACCAGGTGGCTGCCGTCGGTGGTGAACAAC
The DNA here is from genome assembly GCF_042723255.1 of Amycolatopsis thailandensis. Taxonomy (NCBI): domain Bacteria; kingdom Bacillati; phylum Actinomycetota; class Actinomycetes; order Pseudonocardiales; family Pseudonocardiaceae; genus Amycolatopsis; species Amycolatopsis thailandensis. Next base: position 93,967 of record NZ_JBHXJK010000008.1, on the reverse strand, counting down.
CGGGCGTAGTCGCCCTGCGCCTCGACCCAGCGGACCGAAGAGCGCGGGATCAGCTTCGTGGTGCCCGCGAGTTCGACGGGGATGACCTCGTCGTCGTTCTTGACCTGCCCAGGGCCGCCTTCCTGGCCGAACTGCGGCGCGGCGTTGGCGGCGAGTTTGTCGATCACGCGGGTGATCGCGCGGTCGAGCCGATCCTGTTGGTACGGCTTCAACACGTAATCGAGCGCGCCGAGGTCGAAGGCGTTGACCGCCTCTTCCGCGTGCCCGGTCACGAAAACCAGCGCCGGCGACGGGCGCAGCGCGGCGAACACCCGCGACATCTCCATCCCGGACAGACCGGGCATGTCTATGTCGGCGAACACCGCGTCCACGATCGGCAGGCCGCGCGCCTTGCGATCGGCCAGCCTCGGGTCGTCGGCGGACAGCAGGCGCAGCGCCTCCGAAGCGTCTATCGCCGGATAGACCAGGGCGACGTGCGGGCTGTTCCGGAGACAGTGGACGAGTTCGTCTAGCCCTTTGGGCTCATCGTCCACCGCCAGGACAATGAGCTTCCGGGTGTCATCGTGAGCACTCACAGTGAGACGCATCCTGCCTATTGCAGGGTTCCTTGTCCAGCCCGCTTCACGAAAGTCGAACGAAAAGGACGGCACCGGCACCCCCGCGCCTGGGGTTGCCGGTGCCGTCGTCTTTTCCGGTGACACGAACCGCCTAGCCGTGCCACATCTGGGGATCGATGCTCAGGCGCCGCGGGTCAGGACCGTGACGTAGTCGACGAGCATCGGGTGTCCCGGAACGATTCCGGGTCCGGGAGTGGTGGTGCCGGAGTTGTTGTTCGGGAACGCCCCACCGATCGCGAGGTTCAGCAGCACGAAATAGCCCGCGTGGCCGGTCATGTTCGCCCAGGTGGTCGCGTCGACCTGGTTCTGGGCGACCGAATGGAACCGCTGCCCGTCGACCAGCCAGCGGAACACCTGGGGACTGGCGCTCGTGTCCCATTCGAAGGTGTAGGTGTGGAACGCGCTCTGGCAGCTCGCGCCGGGGCAGGTCCGGCTGCCGACGAGGCCGGTGGTCTCGTTGCACGGGCCGCCTGGGTTGACGCCGCAGTGCAGCACGCCCCAGACCGAGTCGATCCCGTTGACGTTCTCCATGATGTCGAATTCGCCGACGGCGGGCCAGTTCCAGTAATTGCCGCGATACGGCGAGCCGAGCGCCCAGAACGCGGGCCAGTAGCCGAGCGCCGCGGCGCCGGTGACGTTCGGCATCTGGATGCGGCCTTCGATCCGCAGCGCGCCACCTTGCGGCGGTTTGAAATTCGCGCGCTGCGTTTCGATCCGCGCCGACGTCCAGTTGCCCGCGCCGTCACGCAGCGGCGTGATCCGCAGGTTCCCGGAACCGTCCTGGGCGAGGTTGGCGGGGTCGGCCGTGTAGTTCTGGATCTCGCCGGTGCCCCAGTTGGCGGGGCCGCCGGGATACGCGTGGCCGGTGTCGATGATCCAGTTCGCGTTCGAGGGGAGCGAGCCCGCAGCGCCGGTGAAGTCGTCGGTGAACACGGTGGTCCAGCCGGACGGCGGGGGCGGGACGGCGGCGGACGCCGGCCCCGCGAGCGGGATCGTGATCAGTGCCGCGGCGAGCGCGGCCTTCCAGCGGCCCCAGCGGGGAGAAGTAACGGACATCAGGCCTCCTCGTCAACGTTGTCGAGGTTTGTTGCCGTTCACAACAAAGCGGTATGTCCGATATGAGACCTGGTCTGAACCACTTGCGCCTACCACCGTTCGGGTGAATCCACTCCGTCCCCGAACGCTATGAAAGGTCCTTTCCTTGCGAAATTTGCAAGGAAAGGACCTTTCATGGCACGCGCGTCAGAGGCCGAAGCGGCTCCAGGCGGCCTTGGACTGGACGGCGTCGAGCAGGGCGCTCGCCGCGGCCGGGGCACCGATGCCGAGCCGCGCCAGCAGCGGCTTCTTCGGTTCGGCGACCGCGATCTCGGCGTCCGGGTACCGCTCGGTGATCACCTGGCGCAGGCTGCCGACGCCGTCGATCAGGCCGAGCTCGACCGCGCGGGCGCCCAGCCAGACGTCTCCGTTGAACAGGTCGTCGGAGCCGGAAAGCCGGTCGCCACGGCGCTCGGTGACCCAGTCGACGAACAGTTCGTGGAGCTGGCCGTGCATCTTCTTCAGCCACTCGACGTCTTCCGGCTTCTCCGGGCTGAACGGGTCGAGCCGGGACTTGTTCGTCCCCGCGGTGTGCAGCCGCCGCTCGATGCCGAACCGCTCCAGCAGGCCGGTGAACCCGAAGCCGCCGCTGATCACGCCGATGGACCCGACCATCGACGTCCGGTGCGCGTAGATCTCGTCGGCGGCGCAGGCCAGCCAGTAGCCGCCGGACGCGGCGACGTCCTCGGCGAAGGCCAGGACAGGCACGTTCTTCTCGTCGGCGAGCTGGCGGATCCGCTCGGCGACCAGACCCGACTGCGTCGGCGCCCCGCCCGGCGAGTTGATCTGCAACGCGACGGCCTTCAACCGCTCGTGCGCGAACGCGCGGGTCAGCGCCGACTCGACGGCGGCGAGGTTGATCGACCCCCTGGCCAGCGGTGAGGGGGTCGGCGTGATCACCCCGTGCAACTTGACCACGGCGACGACGTCCTTGCGCTCACCCCGGTCGCCGATCATCGGGAGACGGGAGGTCAGCTTGTCCGCAACGCTCATACCCCCAGGTTACCGACGTTCAGGAGGGCAGCACGCCGCTGCGCGAACCGGTCACCCCGCTGGACTCGTTCGGGCCGCCCTGAGGCGGGACGGCGGCGCTGTCGGCGGAGAAGTCCGGCAGGTTCGGCCGCACCCCCGGCATGAACTTCGGCACCCGCAGGGTCACCTTCATGCCGGCGCCGGGCGCCGTCTCGACCATGAGCGCGTAATCGCGGCCGAACACCTGCTGCATCCGCTGGTTGATGTTGCCGAGGCCGACGTGCGCGCCGGTGCGGTGCTGACTGCGGAGGTCCGCGAGCTTCGCGGGCTCCATGCCGATGCCGTCGTCCTCGACGCTGATCAGCGCCTCGGCGCCGTAGTCCTCGGCGATCACCGTGACGCAGCCGCCCGAAGGCTTCGACGCGAGACCGTGTTTGACGGCGTTTTCCACCAGCGGCTGGATGATCAGGAATGGGACGACCACCGAAAGCACCTCGGGCGCGATCTTCATCCGCACTTCGAGCCGTCCGCCGAACCGGGCGTTCTCGATGGTCAGATACCGGTCGATGTTGCGCAGTTCCTCGGCGAGCGAGGTGAACATGCCCGACGTACGGAACGAGTAGCGCGTGAAGTCCGCGAAGTCCTGAAGCAGTTCTCGCGCTTCCTCCGGGTCCGTCCGGATCAGCGACGAGATGGTGTTCAGCGCGTTGTAGACGAAGTGCGGCGAGATCTGCGCGCGCAGCGCCTTGATCTCCGCCTGCTGGAGCTGGTTCTTCGATTCGTCCAGGCGCGCGAGCTCGAACTGGGTGCAGACGAACTGCGCGACCGCGTCGGCCATCTGCACCAGCCGCCCGCGCGTGCGCCCGACGACCAGCAGCGCCGCCTCGGTCTCGCCCTCGACGATCAGCGGGACGATCACCGCGGTCCGCATCCGGCAGGTGCCGCGGTGGTTGCACGGCATCTTGTCGTGCGCGACGACCTCGCGGCGATGCTTGCGGATCGCGTTGCCGATGGCGTCGACGAGGTCGACGTAGTGGTCGTTGGCCTCGCCGTCCCAGGACAGCAGTGTGCCTTCGCTGTCGGTGATGCCGACGGCGACGCAGTCGAGCATCTCCAGCAGCTGACTGGTGATCTTGTCGGCGACCTGCTCGTCCAGCCCCTCCCGGAGGTCCGGTGTCGCCTTCGACATCCGGTGGACGGCCTGGAGTACCGCGTTCTCCACGATGCTCGCGGGTCGCCTCAGCTTGATCAGCAGGACGACGACGAGGATCGCGAGCAGCAGCGCCACACCCCAAGGGATGATCTGCGCGATCTCGAGCCCGGACACGGCGTCCATGCTCTGCGCTCGACCAACCGGGTGCAAGGTTTGCTCCCCACTTTCCGTTGAGTTGTGACAACCGAGGGTGGGGCCGACCCTACCCAAGACCGGGGTGGTCACCCCATGGTCACTCCCCGTGGCACGGAGAAGACTGTGCGCAGGCAATCGCTTCCGGGGGAGGAACACAATGCGCGGATCGGGGAAGCTCGCGGCGGGCGCGCTGGCGGGGGTCCTGCTGGCGGGCGCGCCGGTGGGGACGGCCGCGGCGGCCGGGGATCCGGTGCGCGCGGCGGTCGGGCACCTGGTCGCCGAAGGGGGTTTCCCGGGAGCGGTCGCCTGGGTACGGAACGGTGAGGCGGTCTCGCGCTTCGGCGCCGGGTACGCGAACCGGGTCACGCGCGAAGCCGCGGGGCCGCACCACCGGTTCCGGACAGCCAGCAACACCAAGGCGTTCGTCGCCACGGTCGTCCTGCGGCTGGCGGGCGAAGGCGCGCTGTCGCTCGACGATCCGATCGAACGGCGGCTGCCCGGTGTCGTCCGCGGGCCGGGCTACGAACCGGAAAAGATCACCTTGCGCATGCTGCTGAACCACACGAGCGGCGTGCACGACCCGCTGGACCCGCACTTCTTCGACCCGTACCTCGTCGAGGGGAACCGGGCGTACGTCTACCCGCCGTCCGAGGTGATCCGGCGTTCGCTCGTAGACCCGCCCTCGTTCGCGCCCGGCACTGACGTGGAGTACTCGAACACCGGATATCTGTTGCTGGGCAAGGTGATCGAGCAGGTCACCCGCAACGACGTCCGCGAGGAGATCCAGCGCCGGATCCTCGATCCGCTCGGCCTCGGCCGGACGTACTTCCCGCTCCGGTCCCCGTTCCTGCGAGGCCCGCACCTGCACGGGTACGACCTGAGCGGGCAGGACATGACCGTGTTCAGCCCGTCCTACGACTGGACCGCGGGCGCGATGGTCTCGACCGTCGACGATCTCGCGACGTTCCATCGCGCGCTGCTGGCGGGACGTTTGCTGAAGCCCGCGCAACAGGCCGAACTCGAACGCCTGGTGCCGTCTGGCGAGCTCGGCGCGTATGGCGCCGGTGTCGAGACGATCAACCTGCCTTGTCCTGGCGGGCCGAAGACGGTCTGGGGGAACACCGGGGCCGGGCCGGGATTCTACAGCGTCTCGATGAGCACCGAGGACGGCTCGAAACAGATCGTGCTGGCACTGAACGTCTACGACCTGGCCAAGGACGTGGCGCACAAGGCTCCGCTGCCGAGCAGCCCGCTTCCCGCGATCGCCGCCGCCCTCTGCTGACCCCCGCGTTTCGTCCTCTGGATGCGGTAGTTGCGCACGCAAGTACCGCATCCAGAGGACGAAATGCGGGGTAGCGCGTCACTTGAGCAGGCGCGACATCCGCCGGTCGGCCAGGGGCTTCCCGCCGGTCTGGCAGGTCGGGCAGTACTGGAAGGACTTGTCCGCGAAGGAGATCTCGCGGATCGTGTCACCGCAGACCGGGCACGGCAGCCCCGTGCGCGCGTGCACCCTCAGCCCGGACCGCTTCTCCCCCTTCAGCCGGGCCGCGGACTGGCCGACGGAGCGCGTCACGGCACTGGTCAGCACCTCGCGGATCGCTTCCGAAAGCCCGTCGAGAGCTCCCTCGGACAGCTTTCCGGTCGTGGCGTAAGGAGAAAGCTTCGCCATGTGCATGATCTCGTCGGAGTAGGCGTTGCCGATCCCGGCGATCAGCGACTGATCGGTCAGCGCCGTCTTCAACCGTTCGGTGCGGCCGGTGAACAGCTTTTCGAGCCCCGTGCGATCCAGCGAAAGCGCGTCCGGCCCGAGCCGCGCGATACTGGCGACCTCTTTCTCCGGGTCACGCACGATCCAGACCGCCAGGCCCTTCTTCGTGCCCGCCTCGGTGAGATCGAAGCCAGGCCCGGCGGCCGCGTCGAGGTGGACGCGGAGCGAGATCGGCCCCTTGCCGGGCTTGAGCGGCGTCGGCGACAACGCGTCGGACCAGCGCAGCCAGCCCGCCCTCGCCAGGTGGACGACCAGATGGAGATCCCCGGCGACGAGGTCCAGGTGCTTGCCGAACCGGCCGGCACCGGTGACCTCGCGACCGTGGAGCTCGGTCCACGGCGGTGTCGCCGTCTTCAGCACACTCAGGGACGACACGTCGACACGGAAGACCGTCTTGCCCACCGCGTGTTCACGCAGGTGGTGAGCGAGCGCTTCGACCTCGGGTAACTCGGGCATGGCCCCAGTCTCGCGCGTTCAGGCCGCCGCGACTACTCCACCGGATGCAACGGGCCGTCGAAATCCGGCAGCGAGTGCTTCTGGATGGTCTTGGTGATCTTCGAGACCTCGCCGCGCACGGTGAACATGCCGCGGATGCTGCCCACCCAGCGTTCGGACGGCCTGTCGCCCGCCAGATCGCCCTCGGTCTCGGCGACCACGGTCCACGGGCGGCGCAGAATCCACCGCAACGGGAAGAACAGCGCGATCAGCAGCAACGCCAGAGGAACCCAGGACGGGATTCTCACGTCGGCGGGGGTCCACATGATGAGCACGATCGCGAGCAGCGAAGTCACGGCGATCATCGCGATACCCGGGCCATAGCTGCCCGCCACGTCGTGCTCGAAATCGTCCGCTGTCGCGGGAGCACGCCATTCCATCTGGGCTCGGACCACCCAGTCACGGCCGTCCTCGCCGTGCACCAGCCGGTTCATTCAGTCGCCTCCCGCGCGGCCGCTCGCTCGTCGTGAGCGAGCTCCACCGTACCGTGATGGCGGCCGGATTCGCGAGAGTTCGAAGGGGGAATGCCCGCTCGGGCGTTATGGGCACGTCGGGTAGTCGACACCCGGTTCCGGATAGTGGGAAGTCGGCTTCACCGGGCTCGGCTCGTCTTCCGACGGCTCGCCGGACGGCGTCTCGGCAGAGCTTTCGGGAGTGCCCGTCACCGGCGAAGAAGACTCTTCCGGGTCAGTCGTCGACTCCGGCTTGCCGGACTCCGAAGGCTCCGTCCCGTCCCGCGGCGTCGTCGTCGCGGTCGGGCTCAGCGACTCCTCGGTGGGACTGAGCGACTCACCCGGCGGGATGTCGTCCCGTTTCGAGGTGGTCTGGTTCGAGCCGGTGTCCGGCACCTCGTTCCGCGGCGAAGTCACCTCGTGCAGCGGCTTGCCCTCGGACTCGGCTGGAGGCTGGACGGCGTCACCGCCGCCCTGCTCGCTCCTCGCGGTGCCCGCACCCGGCAGGCTCGGCATGTCGGACGCGCCGAGTTCGGCACTCGGCCCCCGCCCGGTCTCGGACGGCTGCGACCCCTTGCCGTGCAGCTGGTCCTCGGCGATCCGCTGCGGCGGGATCTCCACCGGCTGATCACCGACGGGCGGAGCGACCTGCGCCGGCAGCAACGCCAGCTCCGGCAGCCCGCCCCCGGAGAGGCCGACGGTGTGCGAGACGTCGGTACCGAACACGGCCGGACCGGCGACGATCCCGACCGCGCCCGCGGCCGCCGTCGACGCCACCGCCAACCCGACCTTCACCTTCGACCCGAGCAGAAGCCCCTTGACCGACGCGGCGAGGCCGGACAGCGCCCCGCTCGCGTGGGCACCGGCGGCCGCCGGCACCAGCAGCGCCACCACACCGGCGTGCGCCCGCAGCGAAGAACAGACGTCACGCAGCTCGTCGTGCGTCGCCCGGCAGGACTGGCACCCGATCAGGTGACTCTTGATCCGGCGGGCCTCGGCCCCGGTGACGCTGCCCGCGGTGAACCCGCCCAGCTTCTCCACCACCGCGCGGCACGAATCCGGCCCGCGGTTCACCGACAGATGCGCCTGGAGATACGCCGCCCGCAGCCCCTGCCGCGCCCGCCGGGCCAACGCCGCCGTCGCGTTCGCGCTCAACCCGAAATGCGGCGCGACCATCGACGGCTGCTCGCCCTCGACCTCGGTCTGCCACAACACCGAACGCCAGCGCTCCGGCAGACTCGTGAACGCGGTCGTGATCAGCGAATGCTCGGCCGTCCGGGCATGCGTGTCCGCGCCCGCCCCGGCCCGGAAGGTCAGCTCGTCGTCGCTCACCGGCACGTCACGGCGCGCGCCGTGCCACTCCCACGAGACCCGGCGAGCCACCGTCAGCAGATACGCCCGCACGTAGTCCCGCGGCCCGGCACCCCGGCGCAACGCCTGGAGCACCCGGAAGAAGGTCTCGGCCGTGATGTCCTCGGCCTCCGACCGATCGGAGGCCAGACTGCGCGCCAACCGCCGCACCGCCGCGGCGTGAAGTTCGAAAAGCTCCCCGAAGGCGGCGTCCTCCCCATCACGGAGCCGCTGGAGCAATGCCTGCTCGTCGGATTCCGAGGCCGCCTGAAGCGGCACCGTGCCCTGCTCGGTCATCCGGCCAGGCACCTCCTCCCCGAAGGACTCACCATTCGGTCGAATGGGGACACCATACGGAGGTATGCAGCCGTCGTCACCCCTTGTACGCCAGGTGTGACACCAGAGCACCTGTAGGGGTGGGTCAAAACCGCTACAGACGGTCGGTGTATGGTTTGTCCACTGCTTCAAACGAGTGCCGGAGCAGAGCAAGACATGCGGATGTAGCGCAGCTGGTAGCGCATCACCTTGCCAAGGTGAGGGTCGCGGGTTCGAATCCCGTCATCCGCTCGCATGCGGGCACACTGTGCCCAGGGAAGGCCTGGACCATGGCCTGCTCACCATAATTCCCGGGTGCCGAGCCCCCGGACCCCCACGGTGCCTGCACCTCACCTTCGCGGGTGGGGTGCTTTTTTGTGGGGTTTTTTGGGTTTTGTTTCCTTTGGTCTCTGATCTTGATGGTTACTACGTGCTACATGATCGGTGAGCGGGGTCACACGACCGTAGTAATTCGAATTTGTGCATATGTGGGGTGGGCGCACCGGCGTGGACCGGTGCGCCCTTCCCGCTCAGGAGGGCACGCAGGTGGGCTGCGGCCGGTGCCACAAGGTCACCAGCCGACCGTTCGGTAAGGGATGCGTCGCGATCGGCGTGAACCCCGCGGCCTCCGCCGCCGAAGCCATCGCCGGCGGATCCACCTTCGGCTCGAACTCGTTGACCGTCCCGGTCGCGGTGAACAGCAGGCACGTCTTGCTCGCGTCACCGTTGTTGCTGTTGCGGTAGACGGTCAGCCAGCTGAGGTAGTCCGGCCCGGTGTTCCCGTCGTCGGTAGGGCTGATCTGCGGCAGGGCCACGCCGTAGCCGAACTTGCGCAGCATCTCCAACTGCACGGTGTTGGTGTTGAACAGCCTGTCCCGGAAACCGAACGCCGTCGACCCGCCGACGGCGTGGTTGACCACCACCTGGTCGGCGGCCCACAGGGACACGGCACGCCAGTCCAGCACGGTCTCGAGACTGAGCGGCTCGGTGGCGCGCGAACCGACTTCACCGTAGATCTGCGGCACCCCGCGGCCGTCACTGATCTTGGTCACGCCGAGCAGGGGCAGCTCCGCGTCCCAGAGCCGGGCGGTCGGCAGCCGCAGATCCACCATCGGCACCACGACGACCAGGGCGAGCACCGCCATCGCGTAGGGCAAGGCCCTCCGCAGCGCGGGGTGCACGCGGTACAACCCCCACATCGCCAGGATCGCCATCGACGGGATCAGCGGGAGGAAGAACGCGGTTCCCGTGTTCTTCGACGAAAGGACGGCCAACGCGCCGACTCCGACGAGCAACGCGAGCGGGAACAACGGCGACGCCACCATCGCCCGGAGACTCTCCTTCGCCGGGGCGGACCGGAAGCTCCGGATCGCGACGAAGATCGCGACGGCGAGCCCCGCGCACAACAGGAGGGCGTACGGGAGGCCGTGGTCGGAAATCAGGAGCTTGAACCGCTCGTACCAGGCAGCGGGGTTGAACACCCCCGCCTTCGAACCGAACTCGACGGACTGCTTGCCGTAGCCGAAGCCGGTGAGGTACTTGAAGACACCGACGCCGTTGGGCACCAGCCAGATCGCCGCCACACCGATCGCCACACCCGCCGCGACGGCGAACCACTTCAGCCCCCTTCGCCGGTCCTCCGCGCACACGGCCTGGATCAGCGCGGCCAGCACCAGCCCGGGAACGAACGCGATGGCCATCGTCCTCGACAACGGCATCAGCCCGACGAAAAGCGCGAAGAGCACGACGAACTTCGGCTTCGACAGCCCTTCGGAACGGATGAGGCAGTAGATCGCCGCCATCGTCATGACCGCCGCGGGCAGTGCGAAGTGGTAGGCGCGGGTCTCGTAGAGCACGCCGGGGGCGGTGGCGACCAGCACCGTGGCGATCCAGGCGAACGGACGGCCCGCGACCCTGTTGGCCACGGCGTGCGTGAGCAGGATCAACGCCACCCCGGCCAGCAGCGGGACGACGAACGCGGCGACCGTGCCCGTCCCGGTCGCGAAGAAGTGGAGCGACGTCAACGCGGGCAGCAGCGGCGCCTGGATCCCCGGCGCCTCGACGGCTTCGAACCAGCCGAGGGCGCCGTCACGGAGCGCGGCGCCGTGATTGTTCAAGGCCATGCCGAAGTAGCCGGCCTCGTCGATGTCGAAGACCTGGCCGTCGCGGTAAAGGACGATCCACCGGAGGTTGACGACGAGCCACGCGATCGCCACGCCGAGCAGTACCCATGTGTTCACCTGAACGCGGCGAATCCCCCTGGTCAAGACCATGGTCGAGAATGTAGCCGCCGCCCTTGGGCCCGCCGGAGCGCGGGCGCCTCAGCCAGGAGAGAGTCTCCGGATCACGGGGTTCTCCGCCAGCTCGGGAAGGAGCTCGATCAGGCGGAAGTGCGCCTCTCGCACGAATTCGACGAACGCGCTCACGAGCTCCTCGCGATCGACGGAAACTTGCCATTCGTGCTGCGAAGAGGTGATCAGGACACGGTTCACGTCGTGCCGAAGCTGGATGACTTCAGCGCTTTCCGTGAAGTCGATCGCCGCATCCTCTCCCGAAGAAAAGCGATCCAAGGCGTGACGAAGAGACGAGGCCAGATCCACGAGGGTCACGTGGCCCCGCCCGGAGATCACCTCGACCCCGTCGACCACGAACTCCGCGCGTACCCCGAAGTACTTGTAATAGAGGTCCATCTCGCTGATGGTCGCCGGGCTGACCCTGTGTGCCTTGTCCCAGGTACGGCGCCAAGGCGACCCGGGAGCTGGAAGCTCGAACGAGAAGTGGATCAACGCAGGTCACCGATCGAGGCATCGAGAAGGGGTGGCGATGTCAGTCGCCCGACAAAGGACCATGGTCGAGAAGTTAGCCGCACGCTTGGGCAGGCTAGAGCGCGGGCGCTTTGTACGGGTCGTGCTCGGCGAGGAGCTTGTCGACCCGGGCCTGGTCGACTCTGCTGACGACGGAGTTCTCGTCCTGCCGGTCGCGGATGCACTTGGCGAGCGTGAACGCCGACGTCGTCAGGAAGAGCATGCCGAGGGCGAGGAAGCCGCGGACCCAGCCATCGACGGGCAGGTACCAGATGCCGACGACGACCGCGACCAGCGCCAGGCCGAACGAGAGGGCGGCCTGGACGAAGAACGCGACGGTGGTGGGAGGCGCTGCGGAGGTTTTCGTCATGTGTACCAAGGTCGCGCGAGACGGTCCCGGTGTCTTGAGTACTGCTACTCAAGGCAGGTTGCGATTCAGAGCTCGTGGCCGCCCGGCACGAACGCCGAAATGTCGTCGAAAGCATCTTCGACTTGCCCGCCAAGAACGGGGTCTTCCAACAATTCACGCAGCTTTGCGACCAGTTCGTCCGAAACTTCTCCGTGCAGGCGTGCGACATGTCCGACACAGGTGACCGCGAGGGCGCGGATCTGAATATCGAGGCTTGAGTTCAAGCATTCCAGCAGGAAGGTTTGCAACCAGGCCACATCCGGTTCGTTGAAAGTCAGGGCCAACAGGGCATTGGTACCTTCGGCAACCCTCCCTGCCCGAACATTCGCAACAGCCGACTCTCGCCATTCAGACATATGAAGCCACCAATCGCTCGATCAAATCGCGATATCGAATCCCAGCGCGCTCGAATACCGGCTCGCCCAACCCTTGGCTGACGCCAGCACGTCCATCGATCTTCCGTTTGAAAGTCGAATCGGCCCTTGTTCCAACCGCCCCTGAATCCGGGACTCCAGGTCAGCGGAACCAAGGTCACGCGCCAGCACCAGAGCCTGCACCAGGCGTGCGGGGTAGTTGGCCACGGGAAGCCAGACAGAGAGTTCACCCCGCCACACATCTCCGGGAGAAGAAAGCAGCACGCACAAGTCGGTGCGATCAGCCACGAACCGAGTCGATCCCCCCAGCCCCTCCAGGAGATATTTCTCCAGCGAGGTGTCCACCGCCCGCGGCCATGGCATCTCGCTACCGGAGCCGCGAATCGGGACCGACATACGCCCGTACTTCTCGAGGGCGGGGCCGAACTTGGCGTCGCCGACATTCATGTTCCAGGTCAGCGACCCCGCGACGTCTTCGGAGATCCACGCGAGGTACGCCAGCCCTTGAGACTCCCAGCGCGCCACACCTCTTCGCGACACATCAGCCTCAGGAGGGACAGCACCCAATTCCGTGGCCGCGCGCAACACGGCTGACGCTGTCAACGGCTTCGTCGATATCACCACTTCGTCCGTCTGCGAGGCTCGTCCGAGTCGGGCACCACGGCGCACCGATCACCCATCGCGCTGTCCGCCAGCATGAGTGAGAAACCCGCGCCCGTGACCTCGGAGAGCGTGTCGGCGCCACCGGGGTAGGCCCGGTGGACCAGCTCGCCGGGCAGCAGCGGGGCCTTGAAAGCGGTGAAGTCGTCCTCCAAGAGCTCAGAACCGGCTCGCAAGTCCGGATCGCCGACCACGTGGACCAGGGAGCGTGGCCGCATGAGCCGGGCCAGGTCAGCCACGTTTTCCCGGGTCACGTGGAACCAACGGCACCCGTGAGCGCCGTGCGCCCAGCGCTCGCACAACAAGGTGAAGCGCTCGGAGAGCTGTGCCACCGTCACCCAAAAACCCTCGTCCGCCACCGCACCGACGGGCTCCGAAACCGCCATGGGCTCGGGATTCGCGTCGTGCCACCGAAGAAGCACACTCTCGCCATGGGCCCGCATCAGATCGGCGGCCGCGGATCGCGTCGTGTAGACGTGGATGGCGCCGTCCCAGCCAGGCTCGACCTGAAGCCGCCCCGGGACCGAGAGCCGGCAATACGGCCCGTTCCCGGCTGCCATTCCCTCGACAAGGTCGATCGCCTGCGGGAACTCGACCTTCGAACCGTTGCGGAGGCCGATGTGCCTGTCTGGAAGGGTTTCGTACACCGATAACTCGCCGACCTCCAGGAAGTCGGCGCCACTCTTCTTGATCACCACTCCGAGCAGCCGGCGCAGTTCAGCCGCATACGAACCCCAGGCGTCCGCGTCCGCCAGCTCCTCTCGCACACGCTCACCGCGAGGGCTGATGATCACTTCTTTGCTCATCTCGCCGGCCATTCGTGCCCCATGCCCCTCCGAGTCCGACCGATGCTCAGTCGCTCCATCCCTGAGTGTTCGACATCGACTCAAAGGAAAGAAAACGCTGATAATTCAGCTGCTCACCGGTCTTTCGCTCATACATTCCCGATGCGAGATAGAGTAAACTTTCGGCCCCCTGCGCATCCGGGGCGACGAATAGCTCGAATCCGGCTCCGGACTCGAGAACCTCGCCGTAAACCTTCTCGCCCGCCAGTACGCAAGCACAGCGGGCGTACAGAAAATGATCGCTTGTCTGCTCGAATTCCGCACCGAAAGCATAGACCGGAATCTCCATGAGCTCTCGTCGGTCGATCCGAAACAGAGCTTCGTGCAAGGACTCGGCGAATCGCTCCAGAGCGTCGGGCGCCAGCACATCGAGCCGCAGGGAGATTCGCTCCAAAGCGGAATCGACCTCACCGGCGTCGCGGACCGAATTCGTTCCGATGACGCTCCAGAAATCAGCCACGGGCAGCCGTCATCAGAACTCGTAGCCGTCCAGCACGGTCGGCGCGACCGGCGACAGGTGCTCGTCGGCGCGTTCGGTGACCAGGCCGCGGGCCATCCGGTACACCTTGAACTCGTTGTCGTGCTCGGGGTCCTGGTCGTCCCAAACGTGCAGGAGGCCGTAGGAGCCGGGCGCGAGATCGCCGACGCGGGTGAACAGGTCCACCAGCTCGGGCGCGATCGCCGTGCCGTGCTTGTCCATGCCGCCCAGGTGCAGCATCGGCACTCCGGCGGCCCAGCGCAGGTCCACCAGGTCGCCGTCGTCGAAATCGCGGACGGCACGGTGCACCCGCTCGACGATGCGCTCGAGAAGCGCCGCGTCGTCGTCGCCGGAAGGGCTCGCTTGGATGGTCACCCACCCGTGGTATTCGAACACCAGCCTCAGTTTAGGCAGGTCCGCCAGCCGGACGGCGGTCAGCCCGCCATCGCGGCCGGCGTCCCGTCGCGGCGCAAGGCGTTCTTGAAGACCCGCTCACCGTGCTTCTCGAAGGCGGGCACGAGCTTCTCGCCGTAGACGCACAAGGTCCGCTCCCAGGGGTGCCCGAGCGTGCCGAAGCGGAAGTCGTTCGCCAGGAACATGTGATAGTCCGTGCGCGGGAACACCGGCACCGGCCACGGGTCGAGCGCGGCGTGCCGATGCGGGTAGAAGCGGTACGACTGGTGCTGCCAGTGCAGGACCCAGACCCACTCGTCCTCGGCGACGCAGTCCTTCAGCGCCGAGAGCGCGACACGGGCGACGTCGTTCTGCTCGACGGCGTACGGGCCGAGCCGGAACTCGGCGGACGCGCGGTCGAGCCCGCCGGGCGCGAGATCCCAGGCGACGGACGGGGCCGGTTCACGGAAACCGGGCCACGCGTGCGCGTAGGTACTCGGCCAGAACGCGAGCTTGTCGTAGACCCAGTACCAAGCGGGCTCATCTGCGACCCTGGAGATGGCTTCCCAAGCGTTGTTCACGAGCGACCCTCGGTGGTTCGGCCGATTAAGACTGGGAAAGCTTCGTG
The DNA here is from genome assembly GCF_042723255.1 of Amycolatopsis thailandensis. Classification (NCBI taxonomy): domain Bacteria; kingdom Bacillati; phylum Actinomycetota; class Actinomycetes; order Pseudonocardiales; family Pseudonocardiaceae; genus Amycolatopsis; species Amycolatopsis thailandensis. The sequence continues at coordinate 78,964 of NZ_JBHXJK010000008.1, read as the reverse complement.
TTCGGGACCCGAGTTGTCCAGCTCGTGGGCGCACTCCGTGAAACTGTCACCTGATCAGGTGTCTTGCGCCGTCGCCGGAACCGTGAGAATGACGGTGCGTGAACGGCGAGCCCACGGAACGCGGGCTCGCCGTCGTTCGATCATGCGGCCGCCTCCCAAAGGCTCATGAAGGCCGACGCCTCACTCCGCACCCACGGCTTCACCTTGTCGCGGTCTCGCGGCGACAACGCGAACTCCTTCGAGCGCCGGACGTCGATCACCAGCGGGCGCCCGCCCGGCCGCAGGTCGTCCATGGTCTGTTCGAGCAGCCACAGCACCATCTGCGCCGCGTCCCGGCTCAGCGGCTCCTCCTTGAAGTAGAGCCAGGTCACGTAGACGGGGCCGTCGCCCTTGCGCAGGCCGAGGTGCGGATTGATGCCCACTTCGAGCGTGCCGAGCCGCCATCGCGACCGGCCGACCTCGGCGAGCCGCAGGTCACGCCGCCCCACGTAGCGCAGCCAGCCGTCGGCGATCTCGGTGTAGTGCGGCCGCGTGCGCTCGTCCGCGTTCTCGACCAGCGCCCGCAGCACTTCGCGATCCCGCCCGGAGATCCGCCCGGCACGGATCGCGTTCGCGGCGCGGAGGTAGAAGTTGAACCCGCCACGGTTCGGGTCCTCGTACTGGCGTCGCCAACGCCGGACGAACGAGGAACGCGAGGGACCCGAGCTCGTGCTGTACCCCACGAACGTGGGCAGGGTGATGTAGGCCATCCGTGTCTGCCTTTCGCCGCTGTTCCTGCTGTACAACGATCATTTTAGAACACATGTACGACAGAAAACGGGGCTTTACGGGTGACGTCGGGAAGGAGGCCAAGGTCCTTCGAGCAGCACTACCGACTCTTCGAGGATCGGCACTTCGCAGACGTCCCTCGGGGTGAGGTCGGTGGGGATCCAGCTGTCGAGCATCGCCGACCAGCGTGTGATCCCGCGCAACGCCTGCGGCGACCCCAGCAGCTCGCCGACCTCGCTGACCAGCGCGCCACCGGCCGCGGGCGAGAGGCGGCCTTCGACCATCGCGGTGAGCCAGCCGTGGATCAGCAGCCAGCGGGCGGCCGTCGGATCGGCGGGCAGCTCGAGCCCGAGTTCGTCGACGACCTGGTCGAAGGCCTTTTCGACGGCGTCTTCCGCGGCGGACTCGAGCCCGGCGAGCAGGGCGAGGGAAGGGACGTCGAGCCCGGCGACGATCGCGTCCAGCCCGGCCTCGACCAGATGGGAGGCGCGGACGTCACGTCCGGCGAGCCTGCCGATGGCCAGCTCGCGCAGCGCGCCGCGACACGCGTCGATTTCCGTCACCCGGCACTTCCCACGCCCGCCACCGTACCGGCGGAACCGGTCTGCCGCGCCTGACCAGCCGAAAGAGGGCCGAAGGGGACCTTGCCCTCATCTCACGCGGCGAAGGGCGCTTTCGCCCCATGACATGCGGGGAAAGTTCCTTCACCCCGGCGCAAGATCAGTGCTGGACCAGGTCGTGAGTGGACGCAAGAATGTGGAAAGACCACATCAACCACCCATAAGGGTGCATGCAACACTGGCTGCCCACACCCGGCGGCAGGGGGCTGAATGAGCTGGCAAGACGAGCTTCGAGCGCTGGACGTCGAGCTGGCCGCGGGTCGCATCGGGCACGCCGAACACCGCCGGAAGCGCGACGAGCTCCTGGCGGAGGCCTCCGGCGGGACGATGCCGTCGCCGGTCCCCTCACCGCTGCGGCGCCCGGGCGGGGAGTGGCACAGCGCCAATCCCGCCGCGCGGCCGGTCGAGCAGCCGACCGTCACGGTCCAGCAGCCCCAGCCGTTCCCACCGGCGCAGCCGTTCCAGCAAACGCAGCCGTATCACCAGCAGACCCAGCCGGTGTACCCGCCGCCGGTGACCGTCGAGCAGCCCAAACCGCGCGAAGAGAAGAAGAGCGCGATCCCGCGGATCGAGGACCACAAGACCACCGCACCCTCGCCCGCCGACATCAATCCGACGGTCTACCTGCGCGCTGAGCCGCCGCCGGTCAAGGACAGGCCGTCGGCCCGGCAGCCGAACCGTCCGCTCCCGCCGCTGGCCCCGGAACCCGGCCCGCGCCACAACGCGCCCACCGACGATCACGCTGATTACGCCGTCGTCGGCAATCGCAAGCCGACCTGGCTGTTCGTCGCCGCCGGCGTGCTGGTCGTGCTGGCGCTGATCATCGGCGGAACGCTGTGGCTGGGCTCGTCGCCGTCTTCGAACGTCGCCGACCAGCCTCCGGTGCCGAGTGTGGCCCAGCCGCCGGACGGTCTCACGCCGTCGGGCCGGCCCGACAGTGCCCAGACGCCGTTGGAAGACCGGTTGCCCGCGTTGCCGGGGACGCCGTCGAAGGACAACTCGACGATGTCGGTCGCGAAGGGTGTCGAGCTCAACCTCTACTCGAAGGCCGCGGGCGATTACCTCGCGTCGAAGAACATCGCGTCCGTCACCTACAAGGGTTCGAACGAAGGTACGAACAGTTACCTCGTCCTGGTGATCCCGGCCAACGATCCGAAGGACGCGGCCGCGATCGTCAAGTACTTCCGGGAGAACTCGGTCAACGCCGGACTGCGCGAGCAGCGCGTCGGCGATCGGCTCGCCCTCGTCGGCGCGAACAAGAACGGCCAGCTCAGCGGCATCGGTTACGTCTCGGGGACGATGGCCGTCAGCGCTTGGGTCTCCCAGCCGCTCGGCGGCGACCCGCAGGCGCTCGACACCCGTCTGGCGCGGACGCTGACCTCGTTGGACACCGTTCTCCCGGCGGGCTGAGAAGCGCAGGTCGCGGGGAGATCACGATTCGACCCGCGAGGGCGCGGCGAGTCCGGGCAGTGCAGAATGTGCGAGGTCACCGCAGTGGTGGTATCGCGACGGCCGGGAGCGTTCTCCCGCCGGAAATCGGATAAGGGGGCCGGTGGTGTCCTGGCAGGAAGAGCTGCGCAATCTGGACGAAGAGCTCGCATCTGGACGGCTCTCCGCGGACGATTACCGGCTTCGCCGTGACCAGGTCCTGTCATCGGCGGTCGCGTACGGCGACCCCTCCCAGCAGCAGGTCCAGCAGCCCGGCCAGCAGCCGCAGCAGCCCTTCCAGCAGCAACCCTTCCAGCAGCAGCCGCCGCCGCCCGCTCAGCAGCAACAGCCGCAGCAGACCGGCCAGCCCAACAGCGCCGACTCGACCCAGATCATCGCGCCGGTGAACCAGCCCCCGCAGAACGGCGAGGCCGAGCGCACCCAGGTCGTCCCGAACTGGCAGCAACAGCAGGCCGACCCGAACCGCACCCAGGTCGTGCCGCCGGTGGCGTCGCCGCCGGGCGGGTTCCCGCAGCAGGGCCAGGCGTCCCCGGCGGGTGGCTTCCCGCAGCAGGGTCAGGCCTCGCCCGCGGGCGGCTTCCCGCAGCAACAGCAGCAGGGCTACCAGCAGCAACAGCCGCAGCAGCAGGGCTGGACCGACACCGACGCCAGCCCGCCGTGGGGTGGTTCGGACTTCCCCCCGATCTCGCCGGTCGGCAGCACGGAGTGGGTCAAGCAGGGCCCCGAGCTGTTCGAAGACAAGCCCAAGGGCAAGGGCGGCAAGATCGCCATCATCGCGATCGTGGCCGTCCTGGTGCTCGCCGGTCTGGGCGTCGGCGGCTACTTCGCCTTCTCCGGCGGCGGTGACACCCCGCCGGACCCGACCGCCGCGCCGCAGCCCTCGCAGTCGCAGGCTCCCCCGACCTCCTCGGCCAAGCCGAAGACGCCCGAAGAGCTGCTGTTCGAGAAGATCCCGGAGCAGTCCGGTGAAGAGGACTCGAAGAGCGGCGCGATCCCGGCCGCCCAGCTCGCCGAGATCGCGGGCCTGGAGAAGGGCGAGGCCGACCTGGTCATCGCCGCCGGCGTGAAGCAGGTCGCGTACCGCGGCTCGCAGAAGCAGCCGGACGAGACCGGGCCGCAGCCGGCGAAGATCTCGATCACGGTCATCCCGCTGACCAGTCCCGGTGCCGCCGGCGACCTGGTCAAGCAGCTGCGCCAGTACCAGACGAGCAACGGTTTCGTGCAGATCACCGAGCCGCTGCCGGGTATGCCGCCGAAGCTGAACTTCCAGAAGAAGATCGACGGCGACAAGGGCAACTACCGCGGCACCTGGATCAGCGGCAACAACATCGTCCGGGTCGACATCCTGCAGAACCCGCTCGGCGGGGAAGAGGGCGAGAAGGCGTTGAGCGGCACGTACCAGCGTGCGGTGAAGAAGACGCTCGAAAACTACGCCGTCACCGGCTAGTCAATGACCGCCGCGAACGCCCGGCTGCTCACGACCCTGCTTTCCCTCGCCGCGGACACCGGTTCGCTGTCCGACGAACTGCACTTCGCCGGCCGGGACGCCGCCGAGAGCGTTCCGCTCGACCACGGCGCCGCGAACGTCCTCCGCGCGCTCGTGCTGCCGAAGGCGGCGCGGGTCCTGGAGGTCGGTGCCGGTTTCGGCGGGCTGACGCGGTATCTGGGCGAGGTCTCGGCGACGGTGCACGCCGTCGAGGCCGATCCGGTCCGCGCCGCGGCGGTGCGGTTCCGCACTCGCGACCTAGGCACCGTGACAGTGCACGACAGGCTGGTCGTCGAGACCTACGACCTCGCCGTGGTCCAGCAGCCGTACGCGACGCGGAACCTGCTGGAATGGATTCGCGAGCGGCTGTCGCCGACGGGTGCCCTCGTGGTGCTGACGGCCTCGCGCGGTGTCGCCGGGACGCTCGCGGCGGCGGGTCTCGAAGTGCGGCGTGAGCTGCTCTGCTCCCCTGGTCACGAGGTCGCCCGCGCGGTGCGCGGCCCGGAGATCGACACCGAACTGCCCCGGCTGTCCGCCGCGATCGCCGACGGTCCCGCGAACGGCCTCGCCCTGCTCTGCGGCCCCGGCGCCGCCGCGCTCTGGCCCGCGTACCGGCTCGCGACCTACTTCAACACCGCCGAGCGCGCCGCGTTCGCCTGCACGCGGGCCGACGTCGTCCGCACCGGGGAGGGCGCCGAAGTCCGCCGCGTGCCGCTGGTCCCCTCTCAGCCGGTGGGCGGGATCTCGGTCGGGCCGTGCGCGGACAAGGTGTACGACGCCCCGACGATGGTCGAGGTGCTGCTCGACGAGCCGGAGCGGGTCGCGGAACTGCTCGCCGGATGGCGGGATCTCGTCCGCGCCGAGGCTTCACGCGGGGTCGAGGCGCTGTGGGATCTGGTGCCGCACAACGTTCTCGTCGACGGCGCGACGCTGCGTCCGATCGATCTCGAGTGGCGGAACGCGGGCGCCGGGGTGTCCGAAGTGGTCGAGCGCGGAGTGCTCGTGCTGGCCGACAAACTCGCCGACGCGGGCTGGTCCGCGGCGGCGGACGGCGGTTCGACGCGGGACCTGGCGGGCTGGCTCGGCGTGCTGATCGGACTCCATCCATCCTTTGTGGACAGTGCTTTGGAGCGCGAGGTCGCCTTCTCGGCGATCGGCTCCAGCGGCACCGTCCACGGCACGCACGAGGTGCGGAAGGCCATCGCCGAAATCTGGCGAACGCGCCTGGAGAGAACCGTCCACGGGTACCGTTCAACGAGGGTCGGCGCCGGTGTGGCGGCGAACGAAGACGAGGTAGCGAAGCGATGACGAGCCTGCATACCGCCGGCATCCTGACCCCGGACCGGCCGGTCGGGCACCTGTTCGAGCTCCGGGGCTGGACGACCGGGATCAGCCGGATCGGCGAGATGTCCGTGACCATCGCGGACGTCGAGGCCAACCTGTTCCCCGAGCCGTGCCCTGGCGCGCCCGAAGGCACCTTCGGCTGGCGTGCGGTCCCGGCCACCTGGGTTCCCGCGGGCACTCAGGACATCGTCGTCACCGGTCCGGACGAGCGCGTGCTGAACCAGGCGACCGTCCACGTCGGAACGCTGCCGGGCGACGAACTGCTGTGGCTGGGCGAACTCGAAGCGCCGAAGCAGGGCAAGGTCACCGAAGGCCACGTCGTCTACGTGACGGGGTGGGCGATGTTGCAGGGCCGCGCGCCGAGCCTGATCGAGGTCATGGTCGAGGGCGGCGGCACGGTCAGCGCGCGCACCCGCCTGCCGCGCAAGGACGTCCCCAAGGAGTTCCCCGGCTTCGACGACGCCGCCGTGAGCGGTTTCGAGGCCTGGGTGCCTGTCGACCTCCCGTACGGCGAAGAGCGGACGTTGTCGCTTCGCGTCCGGTACCGCACCGAAGGCGTCGGCGAGGTCGTGTCGGCGAAGCGCACTTTCACCCTTCGCAATCCCGTCGCGGACCTGGACGACGCCGAACTCGCCGACGAGCTGGCCGGTGACACCGCCCGCGCGATGGCGCGCGTGAACATCCCGACCGATCCGAAGCACGTCCTGGTGTTCACGCACAGCCTCGGCGTCGGCGGCGGGCAGCTGTGGCTGCAGGAACTGCTGAGCCGGATGGTGACCGACCACGGCTGGCAGGTCAGCCTGGTCAGCGAAACCGACGGGCCGCTGCGCGCGGACTGTCACGAGCTCGGCATCCCCGTGCACGTCACGACGCATTACCGGAACCAGACGGTGCCTGCCTACGAAGGCCACGTCGCCGAGCTGGCGCGCTTCGCGAAGTGCTCCGGAGCGGGCGTCGCGCTCGTCAACACCCTCGGCGGCTTCGTCGGCGCGGATGCGGCGAAGCGGGCCGGGATGCCGACGGCGTGGGTCATCCACGAGAGCTTCTCGCTGCCCGCGTTCGCCTACCAGAACTGGGGCCCGGTGAAGCCGCCCGCCGCGGTGTGGAAGCGCTGGGAGAGCACGCTCGGCGAGGTCGACAAGCTGCTGTTCGTGGCGGACGCGACGCGCGAGATGTTCCTCCCGTACAGCAAGCCCGAGCGCTGCCGGACGGTCCGCTACGGCACGCCGATGCACAAGTTCGGCGGCCGGACCCGGTCGGAGACGCGGCGCCAGGCGCGGAACATGCTCGGCTACACGCCGGACGACATCGTGCTGGTCAACATCGGCATCGCCGAATCCCGCAAGGGACAGGCGCCGCTGATCTCGGCGATGGAGCGGATCCACAAGATCCACCCCGAGGCGAAGCTTTCGATCGTCGGCCTGCACCCGTCGCCGTACGGGCTGGCGATGGAGGAATCCGTCGAGCGCGCCGGACTGGAGAAGTCGGTCAGCCTGGTGCCGATCCAGCCGGATCCGCTGCGCTGGCTCCAGGCCGCGGACATCTTCGTGAACAGCTCCGACATCGAGTCGCTGCCGCGGTCGATCCTCGAAGCCGTCTGCTGTGGCATCCCCGTCGCGGCGACCGACGTGTTCGGCGCGCGGGAGATGATCGTCGACGGCGAGACGGGCTGGCTGTTCGAGACCAACGACGTCGACGCGCTGACAGCGGCGCTGCTGCGCGCGCTGGGCACGTCGGCCACGCGCCGCCGTGAGATGGCGAAGGCCGCGCACGAGAAGCTGCTGCCGTGGCTCGACCCGGCGGGCTACGCGCGCGAGTACTCCGAAATCCTGACCGAACTGAGTGGGGGCGTTCATGTCTGACACCGACATTCCCGGCCGTGTCCAGGCCGAGCTGACCCGGCTCCGGGCCGAGCGGCAGGTTTTCACCGCCGAGCAGGACCGGCTGAAGGCCAAGCTGGCCGACACCGAGCACGAGCTGCGCGAGGCCACCGCCGCCGCGCCGGACGAAGGCGAGTCCGCCGCTGTGAACCAGAAGCTCGCTTCGCAGCAGGAAGAGCTCGACGTCGCGAAGGCGCGTCTGCAGGCGCTGGAGGCCGAAGTCCTGCTCGCCCACCAGCAGCGTGACTCGCTGCGCGCGGAGCTGAAGACCTGCCGCGAGGAGCGGGACAAGCTGCGGCTCGCGCTGCTCGACGCCGAACTCGTGGTGTCGGCGGGCGTCGTCGACGCGGACGTCCTGCCCGGTGGTGAGCCGTCGGCCGACCGGCAGCGGCTGCTCAACGCCGAACGGCTGGCCGCCGAGATGGCCAGGGAACTCGACGCCACCCGCCGCACCGTCAGCTGGCGGGTCACCGCGCCGCTGCGGGTCGTGCGGAAGAAGATGGACCGGCCGTGACCGAACTCTGCTTCGTCTCGGCCGAGGGCGGTTCCGCCTTCATGGAGGAGCTCCTGGAGGTGGTCGCCGACTCCGTGCGCACGGCGGGCGGCAAGGCCAGGACCGCGATCGGCAAGTACCCCGAGGCCGGGAACGACACGGTGTACGTCGTCGTCCCCCACGAATACTTCGTCACCGCCCCGGACGCCGAGTTCCCGACCGCCGAACAGTGCCGCCGCACCATCGGGTTCTGTGTGGAGCACCCCGGGACGGCGACCTTCGAGCGCAACGCCGAACTGCTCTCCATCCTGGGCGGCGCCGTCGACATCAACACCGATTCGACCGCCGAACTGCGGCGGCGCGGGATCGGCGTCGAGCATTTCCAGCTCGGCTACAGCCCGCTGTGGGACCTGTGGGGCGGCGACCTCGACAGTCCGCGCGACATCGACGTCACCTACCTCGGCACGGCCGAGCGACGGCGTTCGGTGCTGCTCGGTTCGTACGCGCGGGAGCTCGCCGGGCTGCGGACGCGGCTGCTGACCCCGCCGCACGAACCGATGACCGCCGCCCGCGTCGATTTCCTGCCGGGCAAGGCGAAGTTCGAGCATCTCGCGCGGTCGCGGTTCCTGCTGAACCTGCACCGCGAGCAGAAACAGACCCTGGAGTGGGTGCGCACGCTCGAAGCGATGACCAACGGCTGCGTGGTGGTCAGCGAGACGTCCGTCGACGTCGAACCGCTGGTCCCCGGCGAGCACCTGGTGCTCGCGCGGCCGGAGGCGCTGGGTTCGGTCGCCGCGGCGCTGGCCGACGAGCCCGAACGCGAACGGCACCTGCGTTCGGCCGCCTACGGTTTCGTGAAGTCGCTGGACATGACGGCGTCCGCGCGGCGACTGATCGACCTGGCGGCTTCGCTGGGTTCGACGCCGGCCGCGGACATCGCCCCGGCGCGGGCGCTGGCGACCAGCCTGCGCAACCCCGAGAACGCGCTGGCCGTCGACACCCCGTCGTTCGACGCGCGGTTCGCGGGCGACCGGTCCGCCGGTGGCCCGGCTTCGGCACGTGGGACGGCGTTGTCGGCGCGGATCGCGCAGCGCGCGGCAGGCGCGCGACGGGTCGCGACGCGACGCTGGGAGCCCGCGGCGGCTTCGTCGGCCGGTACCGCCGACGTCGACGTGCTGATCGTGCGCCGGCCCGGCGAGGTCGACCCGGACGAGCTCGCGAACGACCTGCTCACCGGCGGCGTGACCCCGCGGAAGGTGCTCGTCGGCGAGGACGGCGTGCACCCGTGGCCGCGTCCGCGTCCGTACGACGTGCTGCTGCACGACACCCCGCTCGGCCGCGGACTCACCCGGAACTCGCTGCTGGAGCGTTCGACGGCGCCGTGGCTGCTGGTGCTCGACGGCGGGATGCGCGCTTCGGAGTTCCTGCTGGAACGTCTGCTGGCGGCTTCCGAGGGCGTCGACGTCGTGCACTGCCCGGTCGCGGACCCGGTGGACGGCCTGGTCGGCGCGCTGCCGCCGGAGGAGCGGCGCCTGCGGAAGCTGCCGTACCTGGGCAGCGGCTATCTGGTGCGGCGATCGCTGGTCGACGAATTCGGCGGCTGGAACTCCGAGGTGCTGTTCGAAGGCCTGGAGGATCACCTGTTCTGGCGGCGGGTGGCTTCGGCCGCGCGGCCGACGACGCTGGTGCAGCAGGTGCTGTTGCGGCGGCTGCGGCCGGATCCGGACTCGCGGCCGATGGATCTCGACCCGCATCGGGTTTGGGCGGCTGTCGGTAGCGCGCTGTAGGTCACCTCAAGCGCAATGAAAGGTCCTTTCCTTGCGAAATTTGCAAGGAAAGGACCTTTCATTGCACGGGGAGTGGGCGTGGCGTTAGTCCGAAAGTGTGAGTTGGGCCGTGTCGGTGAACGACCTCCCCGCTGATGCGCCTTAGGGGCAGAGCATCGAAACGTTGTCGGACGAGGAGGAACAGCCATGGCCTGGGAAATCGCCCTGGTCGCCGTGCTGGCCGTCGTATTCGTCATACGGCTCGCGCTTCAGCTGAAGCGCGGCTGACCCCGTTTTGCGCACCCCGCGGCGCAGTGAATGAGGAGAACGGGGCTTTCATAGCGGTTTTCGCGGTGAAAGCCCCGTTCACCCCATCGCGATCCGCCGCCCTATCCGCATCTGCGGAATCCGCCGCGGCCTGGCCGCGGGGGCGGGGGAAAGCGGAGGGCCGTCCTCGCGCAGGCGTTTCTTCACGTGGATCGTCTTGTAGCCGGTGGCCAAGAACCCCTCGTTCTTCAGTTTCGCCATCACGGCGTTGACCGACGCGGCCGAAGCGCCGATCGCGGAGGCGAGATCCGCGTGGTTGAGCCCCACGTCGATGACGACGCCGCCGTCACCCGGGATCCCGTGAAGCGCCTGCAGCCTGGTCAGGTACGCGGTCAGCCTGCTCCGGACCTTGGCCGTCGCGAACCCCAGCGCGACGTTCCGCAGCCGCAGCCGGACGGCCAGGTCCACGGTGATCAAGGCCATCGCCTGCTTGTCGTCGTCGAGAAAGCCGCGGAAGGCGTTCTGCGGGATCTCCAGCACACGGGCCGGTTTCGTGGCGACGTAAGAAAGCTGGCTCGACCGTCTGGCCAGGCAGTCTTCGACGCCGAGGACGTCGCCGGCGCCGAGCAGGTCCACGATCATCGGCGACGTGCCGCCCTGGGCCGCCCGCAGCGCCTTCACGAATCCGGAGCGCAGGATCAGCACCGGCGGCGCCGGATCGCCCTGGTTGAGCAAGGTCGAACCCGCCACATGGTCCACGTGCTTGCCGAGGTCGAGCAGCCGCTGCCGCTGCCGTTCGGTGACCGCCGCCAGGAAATCCCCGCCCATCAGCCGACCACCCGGAGTGGATCAGTCTTTGCCCTCAATAGTGACTCCCAGTGAGAGAAGAAAGCGCGCCGATTTCTTGCCTGGCCGGGTGAGAATCACTTCGGGTAGGTGACCTCACCACAGGCCGTTCAGCCGGAGACTAGTGCTCAGCGGCATCGCGAGAAAGCAAAGCGCTCCCCGTCTCCCCGGTCCGGGGAGGCATTCCGCGACGGAAAGTGACGACCATTCCTCGCGTCGGCCGCGAGTAAAGTCACGCACCGTAAACGGAAATCGGGGCGAAATCGCCGGGAAAACCCTGGACTCGTCAGGAAATCAGGAATTGCAGTACGTGCGTACGCTTTCGGATCGATCGCCGGGAGCCGTCGATCACTTCTTCGACTCCCTGGTGGAGACGAAGATGAGACGGCGACGGGAGCCTGACCGGAGGTCCGTCCACCCTGGTCCGGGACGTGCATCTGCACGTGCACTCCGCCTGATTAACGGAGTGTCAGCGTCGAGTCCGCTACGACGACTCCCCGTGACAGGCGGGATTTTTCCGCAATCTCAGCTTTTTGGGGGAACCTCACGGCTCGCTCAGCCGCGACGAGGGCTGACCAGGCCGGATTCGTAGGCGAGCACCACCAGCTGCGCCCGGTCGCGCGCCCCGATCTTGGTCATGATGCGGCTGACGTGCGTGCGCGCGGTGGCCGTCGAGATCACCAGATGCGCCGCGATCTCGTCGTTCGACATACCGCCCGCGACCAGGCCGAGGACCTCACGTTCGCGGTCGGTGATCTCGCGGACGGCGCTCACGTCGATGCGGCGGTTCTCCGGCCGGTCGACGAACTCCGCGATCAGCCTCCGGGTCACGGTCGGCGCCAGCAGCGCCTCCCCCGCGGCGACCACCTTCAACGCCCGCAGGAGCTCCACTGGATCGGTGTCCTTCAACAGGAATCCGCTCGCGCCGGCGCGCAACGCCTCGTAGACGTACTCGTCGACGTCGAAAGTGGTCAGGACCAGGACCTTCACCCCGGCCAGCTGCGGATTCGCGGTGATCCGCCGCGTCGCCTCGAGCCCGTCGACGCCGGGCATCCGGATGTCCATCACGACGATGTCCGGTTCGTGCTCGACAGCGGCCGCGACGGCCTGCTCACCGTCGCCGGCCTCGGCACAGACCTCGAAGCCGTCTTCGGTCTCCAGCAACACACGGAAACCGGCGCGCACCAGCGCCTGGTCGTCGGCGAGAACCACCCGGATCGTCATTCTTCCCCCTTGATGGGCAGGTCCACGCGGACCTGGAAGCCGCCGTCCACCACGGACGTCGTGAACGCGCCGCCCAGCGCGGCCGCCCGTTCGGACATCCCGCGCAGGCCGTGCCCGGGCGCGGGTTCGACGGCGCCACGGCCATCGTCGCGGACGAGCAGGGTCAGCGCACCGGTTTTCCGCTCGAACGTGACGTCGACTCCGCGCGCCTGGTTCGCGTGGCGGACCACGTTCGTCAGCGATTCCTGCAGGATCCGGTACGCGGCGCCGTCGACCGGGGCGGGCAGCTCGCCCGGCTCGCCGTCGACGCGGACCTCCAGCCCGGCGGCCCGCGCGTGCTCGAACAGCTCGTCGGCCTGGGCGAGGCTCGGCGCGGGTGCCTTGTCTTCCCCGGACCGCAGCACGGCCAACGTCGCGCGAAGGTCCTTCAGCGCCGAAGCGCTCGCCTCCTTGATGTTCAGCAAAGCCTCTTTCGCCTGTTCGGGGCGCCTGTCGGCGACATGCGCGGCGACCCCGGCCTGGACGTTGATCATCGCGAGACTGTGCGCGACGACGTCGTGGACCTCGCGGGCGATGGTGAGCCGTTCCTGTTCGGCCAGCCGGTGTCGGTGCTCGTCAGCCTGCTCGCGGCGGGCTCGCGCGGCGGCCAGCCCGTTGCGCACCGCGGTCCCGATCCCGACGACCGCGATCACCCAGACCACGCCCAGCCCGGCGCGGACGTCGAAGGTGCCGAACCCGTGCCGGACGAACAGCACGATGCCGGCGGCCAGGAGCAGCGACCCGCCGGTGATGCTCGCGACGATCGGCCCGCGGATCTTCGTGAGCATGAACAGCGCGATGGTCGGCAGCACGATCGCCGGCCCGCCCGGGTTGCCCGACGCGTAGTAGCCCAAGGTCAGCGCGGACGTGAGCAGGAAGATCGGCATCGGGTACCGGTGGACCACCAGCAACGGCAGCGCGGTGGCGACCAGCCAGAGCACGCCGAAGGTGGTCAGCGGTGGGGTGTCCGGTTGCCAGCGGGAGGCGCCGCTCGTGGCACCGAGGACGAACCCCAGCGGCAGGACCACGCGCAGCACGCGGCCCACCCAGGGGCTCCACGGATACCGTTCTTTCAGCAGCACAGGACGAAAGCTACCCGGGGCGGAGGCGTACCGCGTCCGTCGGAAAGCGGCTTACCGGCTACGCCGCGTGCGGTAGCCGCCGCAGCGGATGCGTCTTTCGTTTTTTTCGATTAAGCTGGGTTGTGCACACCGAGCGCGCGAGGGAGGCGACATGACATCGACGATCGAACAGCACACCGTGCTCCCGCCCTCCGACACCGAGCCGGACGCCCGGCGAGAGCTACGGCGGCTCGACGAATTCATGGACCTCGCGGGCTCCCCCGCCCACCAGGCGAAGCTGGTCGGGCCGGACGGAAGTGCAGTCGGGCTTCCCGAGCAGGTCTACGACGTTCTTCGGGATGTCGTGAGAGCGATGTCCCGAGGCTTCGCGATCAACATCGCGCCGCTGAACGCGGTCCTGACCACCCAGCAAGCGGCCGACATGCTCAACGTCTCCCGGCCGACGCTGGTCAAACTGCTGGAATCCGGCGAAATCCCGTTCGACAAGCCAGGGCGTCACCGGCGAGTCCTCCTCAGCGAACTGCTCGAATACCGGGCCCGTTCGCGTGCGGAACGGCAAGGAATACTCGATGAGCTGACAGTCACGGCGAACCGGGATGGCAGCGATGACATCGCAGATGGGTTCATCCAGACTCGCTAGCCGTGCCTTTCCCCGCTTTCCTCGATGCTTGCGTACTCATTCCGATCCGGTTGACGGATCTGTTGCTGCGTTTGGCCGAGGCGTGACCGGCATGCGCTCGGCCTTCCCCGATGCCAGGGTCACCGGCTACGAGACGCTGGTACCAGCCATGACCAACCATCCGAAGGACAGACACGTGCTGGCCGCCGCGGCTCGCGCGCACGCCGCAGTGATCGTGACAGCCAACCTCAAGGACTTCCCCGCCTCGGCTCTCGAGCCCTACAAGATCGACGCGGTACATCCGGACGACTTTTTGCTCGACCAGCTCGAGCTGTACCCGGCGGCGACTCTTCGCTGCTTACGAGAACAGGTCAGTGCGCTCGAACGGCCACCGGAAACCTTGAGCGAGTTCCTCGAAAGATTCGAGAGAACGGTTCCCGGCTTCAGCAAAGAGTCACGCCGCTTGCTCGACGACCGGGAGCCGCCCCAGGACCGACGTCATCATCAGCACCCCGCCGATCACCTGCACGGCCAGCACCAGGGCAACATCCGCGGATCCCGCGGTGAACGCGCCGAACAGGCTCCACACTCCCGAGCCCGCCATCGCCCCGGCGCCGGTCCACACCAGGACCAGCCGCGGCCAGAACCGTCCCCGTGAAACGGTCGCCAGCGCGATCGCGGCGAGCACGCCGAGCAGTGCGATCACGACGTCTTGGCCGCGGGCCGCCAGGCCGCCGGAGCCGAAGGCCCAGATCGAGTGGCCGATCGCGGAAACGAGTGCCGCGGTGATGCCGAGTTTGCCCGCGGCGCCGAGTGTTCCCGGCCGCACGGTGCCGGTGACGACGAACCACCAGCGATCGCGCGCGTAGAGCACGAACGCGGTGAGCAGCAGGACCCCTTGCCAGGCGAAACCGCCGTAGACGACGGCCCAGACCCAGTTCTCCAGAGGCATTTCGGTCAGTCGCGTCGTCGTCAGCTCGGCCACGATCACCGGGAGGTCCAGCACGATCGGCGCGAGCAGTCCGGTGCCGATCCAGATCGGGAACAGCACGAGCGGCGCGGGGATCCGGCGACCCCAGGAGTAGGTGAACGCCAGCGCGAGCACCACCGCGACGACGTCCATCCCGCCGGTGGCGAGGTTCGCGAACAGCACTATGTCGGAGTCCATGAAGGACGGTTCGCGGAGGCCGAGGCTACCGCCCGTGACCCAGGACGCCTTGAGGGTCAGGTACGGGAGCGTCCCCAGGATCGCGGCGTAGCAGACGATCAGGCGGGCGCTGGAGATCTTGGGTGGAGCCATCGCTGCGGTCATGGATTCAGCGTCGGCGTTCGCGCGGCGGAAAGACTCCCTCGTGAGCCTGGTCCGTCTCCCCCGTCAGAAGGAGCTGGGCAGTTTCGCCGCGGTTTCCTCGTCCGCCGGGGTCAGCGTCGCGAGGGAGATCTCGGAGCGTCGTCCGAGGTACAGGTAGGAGAACTCGAACCGCAGCAGGCCGACGTCCGGGTGCAGGTACCGCTTCAGCACGATCCGCTCGGTCGAGACGTCGTGTTCCTTCCACATCCGCTCGAAGACGTCGGACTCCTGCCGCAGCCGCTTGACCAGGTTCTTCCACGCCGGTTCGGCGAGGTGTTCGGCCATCGCCGCGCGGAAGCCGGCGACCACGCGGGGAAGGTTGAGCTCCCAGTCCGGGAGCCTCCGCCGCCACTCGGGATTGGTCAGGCACTGGATCATCGTGTTGCGGTCCTCGAACGGGATCGCGTCGAGGCCGCCCATCAGCCAGTTGTAGGCCCGGTTGTAGGCGAGGATGTCGCAGCGCGCGTTGCGCACGCAGACCGGGAACGGCTCCAGTTTCGCCATCATCCGGTGGACGTTGTCGCTCAGGAGCTTGCAGTCCTTCTCCAGCGGCGGCTCGGGCGCGCCGGCGAGGGTGAACAGGTGCGTGTGCTCGTACGGGTCGAGCCGCAGCGTGCGGGAGATCGCGTCCAGCACCTGCTCGGACGCGTTGATGTCGCGGCCCTGTTCGAGCCACGTGTACCAGGTGACCCCGACCCCGGCCAGCTGCGCGACCTCCTCGCGGCGCAGCCCCGGCGTGCGGCGTCGGCCGCCGATCGGCAGGCCGACCTGGTCCGGGGTGATGCGTTCGCGGCGGCTGCGCAGGAAGGCGGCCAGTTCGTGCCGTCGCACGTCGGCCACTCGCGAATCGACGGTCATGGTCACCTCAGCAGGTTCTCAAAGCTCGAAGCCGATTACCAGGTAGTGCTGGTACCAGGATAAACACACTCCTGGTACCAGGGTGGGAATCGGTCGATCGTGGTATCCATGACTTCGACGCAAGTTCCGGCGACGCCTGTCCGCGTCGCCGCCGGACCGGCCCTGACCTCGGCGGGCCTGGTCACCGTGCTGCTGGGGGCGGCACTTCCGCTTATCGACTTCTTCATCGTCAACATCGCCTTGCCCGCGATCGGCTCCGACCTCCGCACCTCGTCGGCCACCTTGGAACTGGTGGTCGCGGCCTACGGGATCGCCTACGCCGTGCTGCTCGTCGTCGGCGGGCGGCTCGGCGACGCCTTCGGCCGCCGCAAGCTGTTCTTGATCGGTCTGGCCTCGTTCACCTTCACCTCCCTGCTCTGCGGGATCGCGCCGACGGCGTTGACGCTGGTGCTGGCGCGGGCCGCGCAGGGGGCGGCCGCCGCGCTGATGCTGCCGCAGGTGCTGTCGATCATCCAGGCGACCACGACCGGCGAACGCCGGGGCAAGGCGCTGGGGCTCTACGGCGCGACAGCGGGGCTTTCGATGGTGCTCGGCCAGTTCCTCGGCGGGGCGCTGGTCGCAGCCGATCTGTGGGGCACGAGCTGGCGGCCGATCTTCCTGGTCAATGTCCCGGTCGGGATCGCCGGTCTGCTGGTCGCGCGGCGGCTCGTTCCGGAGAGCCGCTCGAGCAACCCTCTCGGCATCGACCGCATGGGCACGGTCCTCCTGACGATCGCCCTGGTGTCGCTGTTGCTGCCGCTGGCGGAAGGACCGGCCCTGGACTGGCCACTGTGGACGGTCGCGCTGCTCGTCGTGTTCCCGTTCGCCGCGGCGGGCTTCGTCCACGTCGAACGCCGGATGGAGCGGCTGGGTGGTGTTCCGCTGCTGCCGCCGTCGGTGATGCGGATGCCGAGTGTGCGGCAAGGGTTGATGGTCGGGTTGCCGTTCTTCGTCGGCTTCAGCGCGTTCATGTTCGTCTTCGCGGTGACGCTGCAGGACGGCCTGCACCTCGGCCCGCTGGATTCGGGACTGGTGACGGCGCCGCTTTCGCTCGCGTTCTTCGCGATGTGCCTGGTCAGCAGCCGTCTGGTGACGCGGTTCGGGCAGCGGGTGGTGGCCGCCGGTCTTTCGATCCAGCTGCTCGGGCTGCTGGTGCTGATCGGCACCGTGCTGCTGGAGTGGCCGGATCTCGGCGTGCTCGATTTCGCGCCGGGGATGCTGTTGTGCGGTCTCGGTCAGGGGCTCGCGATGACGACGGTGTTCCGGATCGTGCTGTCGAAGGTGCCGCCGGAGATCGCCGGGGTCGGCAGCGGGATGCTGACGACGTCGCAGCAGGCCGCGATGGCGCTGGGAGTGGCGACATTGGGGACCTTGTTCGCGTCCGTCGGGGCGGGCCCGCTCGGGATGCAGGGCGCGTTCGTGCTGGTCATCGGGATTCAGGCGGTGCTGACGGTCGGCGTGATCACGGTGGCGCGGCGGCTGCCGGATCCGCGGATCTGAGAAAGTTCGCTTTCACCCGTCGGAGTTGTGGCTCCCCGAGCGACGATGGGGTTGTGACGGAACCACGGGTGCATCGGGACCCGGCCTTCGCGCTGCTTTCGCTGTACGAGACGGCGTTGCCGGAGGTCTACGGGTACCTGCTGTCCCGGTGCGGTGATCGCACCCTCTCCGAGGAGCTGACGTCGGAGACGTTCCTCGGCGCGGTGAGGGCCTGTCGCAAGGAGTTCGCACCTCCGGTGAGCACCGGGTGGCTGATCGGCGTCGCCCGGCACAAGCTCGCCGATCACTGGCGGCGCAAGGAACGCGAGGAACGCGGGCTGCGGCTCGTCCACGAGGAGGAGTACACCGATCCGTGGGACGAGCGGCTGGACGCTCTCCTGGCGCGCGAGGTGCTCGCGTCGCTGGGGGCGCATCATCAAGCCGCGTTGACGCTTCGTTACGTCGACGGCCTCCCGGTACCGGAGGTCGCCGCTCATCTCGACCGCACGGTGCACGCCACGGAGGCGTTGCTCGTGCGGGCCCGTGCCGCGTTCCGGCGTGCTTATCAGGAGAAGGAGGGTCGCGATGTCTGATCCCTTCGACGCGCTTCGCGCGCCCTCGCCGGCCGTGGACCCCGACCCGCTCTTCGCCGCCGAACTGCGCGACAACCTGCGTCGCGCCGTCTTGAACGGAGCCTCCGCTATGCCATCGACTGCCGAAGTGCGTTCTTTGACGCCTTATCTCGTGGTGACCGACGCGCGCGCCGCGCTCGACTTCTACGTCGAGGTGTTCGGGGCGCGGCGGCGGTCCGATCCGATCGTGATGGAGGACGGCCGGGTCGGGCACGCGGAATTGGCCATCGGGGACAGCGTGCTGATGCTGGCGGAAGAGTTCCCGGAGCTGGGCAATGTCGTGGCGCCCGCCGGCGGTCCGCTGATCCGGATCGAGGTCGCGGACGCGCACGATTCGGCATCGCGGGCCGTGGAGCTGGGCGGGGAATTGGAGCGTCCCGTCTCGGACACGGGGTATGGACTGAGCGGAGCGATCAAGGACCCGTACGGGCAGAGGTGGCTCGTCGCGCAGGCGGCGCCTCGCTCCGCTCCGGAAGCAACGCCTGTCCGGCACGGCGAAGCGGGCTACTTCACCTTCCAGGTCCCGGACGACGCGCGCGCGAAGGCGTTCTACGGCGCCGTTCTGGGCTGGCAGTTCTCGCCTGGGCGGGTCGAAGGTGGTTGGGGCGTCGAGGGTTCCGGCCTGCAGGGGGGTCTTTGGGGTGGCCCGGGGCGGCAAGTGGGCTGGAAGCTCATGTACGCCGTCGACGACCTCGCCGCCGCCCTCGACCGCGTCCGCGCGCAGGGCGGCCAAGCCGGCGAAACCGAACAGCAGCCCTACGGCCTGAGCGCCGACTGCGTGGACGACCAGGGCATCGAATTCTGGCTCTGGGAACAGCCGCGCTCTTGAGTCACTGCTCTTGAGTCACTAACCCCACCCCCCACCCGTCCCAGGGGGGCGACCCCGAAGCCAGTCTATCGCCGATGAGGGGTCGGGTGGGGAGCTGACGTGAGTTGTCCACAGACGGGGGTCATTGTGGACAACCGGGCACGGGGTGGGAGGACGCCGTGCGCCGTGAAGGCCTCCTTCCCTACCTTGAAGGTAGGGAAGGAGGCCTTCACGGACAGTCGAGCGGAACAAAGTCAGCGGCCGACGGCGTAGCCCTGCATTCCTCGCGCGTTGGCGCCGGCCCGAAGCACGCCACCGGAACGCGAAACGGCCGAAAGCCGCCCCAGCGCCCAAGGTCCGGCATCGACGACGTCGTGCCCGCGCGCGGCGAGAGCGTCCATTGTGGACTGACCGAGCCGCGATTCGACCACCAGTTCCCGCGGCGTCCACGAGCGCGGATAGAACGAACTCGGGAACGCGGTGGTGTGCCACGCGGGCGAGTCGATCGACTCCTGCAGGTTCAGCCCGCCGAGCGTGTGCGCCAGCCAGAAACACAGCTGCCACTGGTCCTGCTGGTCGCCGCCGGGGGTCCCGAACGCCAGCACCGGCTCGCCGTCGCGCAAGCCCATCGACGGCGAAAGCGTGATCCGCGGCCGCTTCCGCGGCGCCAGCGAGTTCGGCAAGCCCTGTTCCAGCCAGAACATCTGCCCGCGCGAGTCGAGACAGAAACCGAGCTCCGGAATCGTCGGACTCGACTGCAACCAGCCACCCGACGGCGTCACCGAGATCATGTTCCCGGCCGCGTCGACGACGTCGATGTGCACGGTGTCGCCCCGGGTCTCGCCCAGCGGCCCGACCGTCGGCTCCCCCGTCGCGCCGGAACCGGATTCGAGTCCGCGCAGCTTTTCGAGAATCGCGGGCAGCCGCGGTGAAGGACCACCGGGCCGGAGCTCCGCCGAGGCCTCGTCGGTGATCAAGGCACGCCGGGTTTCCGCGTATTCGCGGGAGATCAGCAACTCGATCGGCACGTCGGGAGAGTCCCCGTACCAAGCCTCGCGGTCCGCGAACGCCAGCTTCGCCGCCTCGACGGCCAAGTGCACGGTGCGCTCCGTCGGGATTCCGTCCACATAGGACAATTCGTCGCGCAGGCCGTCCAGCAGTCGCGCCTGCTGGAGCAACGCGGGCCCCTGCGTCCAGGCGCCCATCTTCACCAGGCCCCAGTCGCCGAAGTCGACTTGCAGCGCGTCCTCGTACGTCGCTTCCCAGCCCGCGATGTCCTCGCCGGTGAGGAGACCGGCGTGGTCGCGGCCGGAGTCGTCGCGGAAAGCCTTGCGGCTGAACGCTTCGATCGCTTCGGCGACGAAACCCTGCGACCACGCGCGACGTCCGGCGTCGATCTGCGCCTCACGTCCGCCGACCGACTCGGCCTCGGCGACCAGCCGCTCCCATGTGTCCGCGAGCGCCGGATTCCGGTGCAGGCCCTCGGCGGGCTTGCCGTCCGGCAGCCAGAGCGCCGCCGACGTCGGCCAGTGCTCGGCGAAGAGGTCCCGGACCGCGCGGATCGTGTCACCGACCCGGCTGACCAGCGGAATCCCGTTGCGCGCGTAGGAAATCGCGTAACCGAGGACGTCGCGCAACGACTTCGTGCCGTGATCCCGCAGGAGCAGCAGCCAGCCGTCCCAAGCGCCCGGGACGGTCGCGGGGAGCAAGCCGCTGCCGGGGATCAGATCGAGCCCGAGGTCCGCGAAGTGCTCGGGCGTCGCCGCCGACGGTGAGACTCCCTGACCCGCGAGGACTCGCGGGGTTCGGTCTCTGGCGGTGACGAAGATGCCGGGGACCTGCCCCGCCGGGCCGCACAGGTGTGGCTCGGCGATCTGCAGGACGAACCCGGCCGCTACCGCCGCGTCGAAGGCGTTGCCGCCGTCTTCCAGCACCGCCATGCCGGTGGCCGAAGCCAGCCAGTGCGTCGATGCCACCATGCCGTGGGTGCCGGCCAGTTCCGGCCTGGTCGTGAACACCCGGCCGATACTACGCTTTGCTAAGTACTTTTTCAGTCCCAGTCGAGGCGGAACGTATGACCGACGGCAGTTCTTACGGGAGTCATCCGGAATATCTTCCGGACTTCATGAACGACCCCCGTGACGACGACGGCCGGCAAGTGACGAAGCTGGACTTCGCCGAGAACCGCGCGCTGGCGGCAGCGACACTGAGCAGATTCCCGGCCGCTACCGGCGACGTGATCGACTTCGGGTCCACCCCGTTCGAAGACCGCCTCTGGTGGGACGATGAGGAGCACTGGACCAGGATGGCGGCGGAGCTGTTCTCCTCGTACGCGGAGCGGGATGAGCGGATCGCCGTCATCTGGGGCAACTATCTGATGCCGACCGTGACCATGCCCGTGGATGTCGCGGTGCGGCACGCGCGGGACATCCTGGACGCCGGGCCACACTTCTGGATCCACCCGCTTGGCGGTTCGGTGCTCATCGAATGCCTGATGGATGGGCAAGTGACGGTCGTGACGATTCCGTCAGGCTGAGTACCTTTTCAGTCCCAGCAGCTGAAGAGAACCTTGCCGAGACAGTCGGGCTTCCAGTACTGGGCGTCGTAGTGGTTCCTCCAGCGCGGCGCCGTGAGGTCGATCGGCGCTTCGAGCTCGGCACGGGAGTACAACCGGTGCCCGGGAAGAAGCTCTCCCAAAACGGCCAGCAACCCCGGCTCGTCGACGAAGGTGATCGTTCCGAAGGTGATGAACGCGTCGGCGATGCCGAGGATCTCCTGGGTTCCGCCCTCGTCCCCGTCCTGCGTCCACAGCACCGCGACGGTTCGATGTTCGAACGCGATCTCGCCGGTTTCGAAGTTCCGTGCCACCTCGGAGGGCACGAACCGGGTGACCTGGCCGCGTGTTCGCCGAGCCGCCTCATAGCAGGCCCGGCGAAACTCCTTCTGGTCCGTCACCCACCGAAACTATCCCCGCGCGGCGACCGGAGCGTCATAGTTTTCCAGCGTCGCCGCGTTCGCCGCACGCGAGGTGATCCACGTGAACACCTTGGTCATGGGCTTCGAACCCAGCACCCGGTACATGAAGTTCCGGTAGCCCATCACGAACCGCGACGTCGGGATGAGGAACGTGCCGATCCCGGCCGCCTGCTTCTGCGAGATCTTCACCGGTCCGCGCAGTTTCTCCTCGTACCGCGCGAAAGCGACCTCGTGATCACCGCGCGCGGCGGCGAGTTCCCCGGCCAGCGTGTACGCGCCCATCATCGCGAGCCCGGTGCCCGAGCCGCCCGGACCGGCACACCAAGCCGCGTCACCGAGCAGCACGACACGGCCCTTCGACCACTTGTCGAGATGGATCTGGCTCAGCGAGTCGAAGTACAGCGCGTCGACGTCGCCGAGGCCCTCCAACAGCGCCGGAACTTCCCAGCCGAAGTCGGCGAACCGCGCGGCGACCAGGCGTTTCTGGCCTTCGACATCGCGCCGGTGCACGTCCACCGTGCCGGACGTGAAGAGAAAACTGACGTTGAGAGCCGCACCGTCGCGTCCGCTGGCGGCCATCACGGTCCGGCCGGGAACGCTGCAGATCAAGCCGAGGTGATCGAGGCCGAGGTGGTTCGGCACGATGAAGCCCGCCGTCTGGAAACCAAGGTCGGTCCGGAACTGTTCTTCGTCGCCGAATGTCAGCCGCCGGACGCCCGAGTGCAGCCCGTCCGCGCCGACGACCAGGTCGAACTTGCGTGACGTGCCATGGGCGAAGCTGACGTCGACGCCGTCCGGAACCTCGTCCAGCGCGGTGATCCAGTCGCCGAAGACGTATTCGACGTCGTTCTTCGTGTGGTCGTACAGGATGCGCGTGAGGTCCCCGCGCTCGATCTCGACTTCGCCGCTGAAGAAGACCGACGGCATCTGAGCGACCTTCTTGCCGTTCGGATCGACGATGACCTGCGCTCCCATCGCGGTTTCCTTCGCGCGGATGTCTTCGAGGATCCCCATGCGCTTCAGCAGGGTCATCTGCTCGCCGCGGAAGTCGACCGCGCTGCCGCCTTCGCGCAGTGCCGGGGCGCGCTCCACGACTGTCGGCGCGAAGCCGCGCTCGCGAAGCCAGAAGGCGAGGGCCGGGCCCGCGATGCCGGCGCCGGAGATCAGAACGGTGGTCGTCATGGCTGCTCCCAGGGGTTCGTGGTGTCGAGAACGACCGTACGGCAGATTTGCACGCTTGGTCAAGCCGCTTGGTTAAACCATTTGGATAAACCGCGTGGCCTACGATCCCGGGCATGGGTAATCGCGAGGACCTGATGGCGGGTGCCATCCAGTGCTTGAAGGAAAAAGGCTGGTCACGTACGACGGTGCGCGACATCGCGACGGCGGCCGGGGTCAGCCACGCGGCGATCGGCTACCACTTCGGATCGCGCGAAGCCCTGTTGCTGACGGCGTTCTCCCAGGCGATGGACGACTGGGGCAAAGAGATCCAGCTGGAGATGCGGAGCGCTGTCGACCCGGCGGCGACGGCGGCCGAGCAGTACGTCGCGTCCTGGCGCGCGATGATCGACTCCTACGGCCGCAACCGGCAGCTGTGGATCGCCTCGATCGAGGCGTTCACCCAGTCCGAACATCACCCTGAGCTGCGGAAGCAGCTCGCCGCGGCGCAGCGCGAGGGACGGCGCGGGATGGCGGCGGGCATCCTGGGGATCGACGAGGACACACTCACCGAGGCCGACGAGCGCCGGATCGGCGCGGTGGCGACGGCGCTCAACTCGGGCGTGATGCTGCAGCACATGCTCGACCCGGAGAACGCTCCGACGGCCGAGGAGGTCGTGGACGGGCTGATGGCGCTCGTCTCCCGCGTGTCATGAGGGGTCCCCTTAAGACGGATTTCGTCCTAAGGGGACCCCTCATGACACCCGCGGGAGGCAGGTGGGTCAGGAGACGGCGACCTTCCGCCGCAGCGCCGCCCGCGGCCGCCCGACGCCCTGCCACGACAGGCCGGCGTCCAGGATCCGTTGCGGCTCCAGGAGATTGCGGGTGTCGACGACCGAGTCGCCGTCCATCTGCTCGGCCATATAGGTCCAGTCGAGCCGTTTGAACTCGTCCCATTCCGTCAGCACGACGACGGCGTCGGCCGCCTTCGCGACCTGATACGGGTCGTCGACCACGGTCATCCCGGCGATCTGGCCGCCGACGGCCGGGTCGTAGGCGGTCAGGTCCGCGCCGAGCGCGCCCAGCACGGAAGCGACCGCGAGGGCGGGCGAGTCGCGCAGGTCGTTCGTCCCGGCCTTGAACGCCAGCCCGAGGACGCCGATCCGCGAACCCGCGAGGGTGCCGCCGACGGCGCCGGCGATCTTCGCGACGATGCGGTCCCGCTGCGCGATGTTCTCCTCGATCGCCGAGGTGAGCAGTGTGAAGTCGTAGTTCACCGACTCGGCGACCCGGACCAGCGCGCTGGTGTCCTTCGGCAGGCACGAGCCGCCCCAGCCGGGGCCGGGTTTGAGGAACGAGCGGCCGATGCGCCGGTCGTAGCCCATGCCTTCGGTGACCAGGTCGATGTCCGCGCCGAGGCGTTCGCACAGTTCGGCGATCGAGTTCACATAGGACAGTTTCATCGCGAGGAAGCAGTTCGCCGCGTACTTCACCAGTTCCGCGCTGGCCGCGTCGGCGACGACGACCGGGGCGGCGAGGTCGGCGTAGAGGTCGCCGACCCAGCGG
This sequence comes from Amycolatopsis thailandensis, assembly GCF_042723255.1. Lineage (NCBI taxonomy): Bacteria > Bacillati > Actinomycetota > Actinomycetes > Pseudonocardiales > Pseudonocardiaceae > Amycolatopsis > Amycolatopsis thailandensis. The sequence continues at coordinate 54,214 of NZ_JBHXJK010000008.1, read as the reverse complement.
GCGGCCGCGACGTCGTCCGAACCGACGACGATCCGGTCCGGGCCGAGGAAGTCCTCCACCGCGGTGCCCTCGCGCAGGAACTCCGGATTCGACACGACCGGCACGTCCGTGCGGCCGAGCATCGCCTGGATCCGCTTCGACGTGCCCACCGGAACGGTCGATTTGGTGATCAGCGCGCACCCCGCGGGGATGACGTCGCCGATCTCGTTGGTCACGGCCTCGACGGCCCGCAGATCCGCCGAGCCGCCCGCGCCCATCGGCGTCGGCACGCAGAGGAAGACGGCCTCCGCGTCCCGGACGGCGTCGCGCGCGCCCACCACGAAATTGAGTCTTCCGCTGGTCAGCCCCCTCGACACCAGCTCGGACAATCCCGGCTCCAGGATGTCCACGCGTCCGGCGGAGAGCCTTGCGACCTTCGCCTGGTCGACATCGACGCAAGTGACTCGATGCCCCAGGCCGGCCAGGCAGGCCCCCGTGGTCAATCCGACGTAACCGGTCCCCACCACCACGATCCGAGCAGCGCTCATGCTGCTGAAGGTGACAGCCGGAGTTGACCTCCGAGCGAACGGAATGCTTCAGGCCCGAATACTCCTCACGACATGCCGCCCACCGACGTGAGACAACACACGCGCTACCCCGATGCGAACGAGCGTTAACCTAGACGCGGTTGTCGACGAAAGGGAGAACATGCAGATCACCGATACCGCGGCGCTCGTCACGGGCGGCGCGTCCGGGCTCGGCGGCGCCACCGCGAAGGCGCTCGCGGCGAAGGGCGCGCGGGTCTTCGCGCTGGACCTCGCCGGTGCCATCGCCAACGCCGAGCAGATCGACGGCATCACCTACGTCGAGGCCGACGTGACCGACCCGGAGCAGGTGCGCGCCGCCGTCGCGACCGCCGCCGAATCCGGGGTGCCGCTGCGGACCGTGGTGAACTGCGCCGGGATCGGGCCGTCCGCCCGGATCCTTTCGAAGAAGGGCCCGCACGACCTCGCCCTGTACGCGAAGGTCGTGCAGATCAACCTGATCGGCTCGTTCAACGTGCTGACGCTGGCCTCCGAAGCCATCGCGAAGACGGAACCGCTGGCCGACAACGCGCGCGGCGTCATCATCAACACCGCGTCGGTCGCGGCCTTCGACGGCCAGATCGGGCAAGTGGCGTACTCGTCGTCCAAGGGCGGCATCGTCGGGATGACCCTGCCCGCCGCGCGCGACCTCGCGTCGCACGGGATCCGGGTGCTGACCATCGCGCCGGGCATCGTCGACACCCCGATGCTGGCGACCGTGAGCGACGAGTTCCGCGCTTCGCTGGCCGAAGGCGTCCCGTTCCCGAAGCGGCTCGCGCGGCCGGACGAGTACGCGCAGCTCGCGCTGTCGCTGATCGACCACGACTACCTGAACGGCGAGGTCATCCGGATGGACGGCTCGCTGCGCATGGCTCCTCGCTGAGCCTCCCCCGCGTGCTATGAACGGGCCGTTCCTTGCGAAATTTGCAAGGAACGGCCCGTTCATAGCGTTTACGGACGGGTGAGGCGGACGTCCAGACCGATGCCCACGGTGGTGACCTCACAGGTCCGGAACGCGGTTTCGGCGACCAGTCCGCTGAAGTCGACAGGCGTGTAAGCACGCCGCCGGAGCCCGCCGAGCGCCTGCCGCACGCCGAGCCCCGCCAGCTTCCCGACCTTCATGCTCTCGACCTCACGCGCGATCTCGACGTCGGTCGCGTCGCGGTTCATGTCCTGCACCACGGCCGTGCCGCCCGGGCGCAGCACGCGGTACATCTCGTCGAGCGCTTTCACCGGCCACACGAAGTTCTTGAACGCGGCCTGGCAGACGACGAGGTCGAAGGACTCGTCGTCGAACGGCATCGCCGCGACATCGCCCTCGCGAAACGATGCCTCGACGCCTTGAGTTCGCGCGTACTCGCTCGCGATCTCGACGAACGTCGGCGCGACGTCGAGGCCGGTGACGGAGAACCCGAGCCTCGCCAGTTCGACGGCGAAGTAGCCGGGGCCGAAGGCGACCTCGAGGATCTTCGCGCCTTCCGGCAGGTCCGCGGTGAGTTCGCGGGCCTGCTTCCGCCAATTTTCGATCTGCGGTTCGGTGCCGCGCTGCCGGGCGTAGTTCCGTGCCAGCGCTCCGCCCATCTCCGGGAGGAGCTTGAACCGTTTTCTGTCCTTGATGTTCGACATGGTCTCTCCAGGTTTGTTTCCCGGAGCCCGGTTATCCTCAAGGTGCCGTCTCGTGGCCGGGTTCCGGTTGCGGGATCGTCGCCCCGGTGAGGTGCTGCAACACCTCGCCGGGGCTCTTTCGACTAGCCGGTGTGCCCCCTTTCGGTCACCATGGCCCGCCACTCGGCGAGACCGGGCATCGAGCCGGAAGTCAGTTCGCCGAGGATCGAGCGGACCCAGTCGGCCTCCGCCACGCGGATCGCCAGGTGGTACTCGACTTCGAGCAGCACCAGCCGCGGAATCTCTTCGAGAAGCCGCGCCAGTTCCGCCCGCGTGGAGACGATGTCCTCGTCCAACGCCGCCAGCCGGGTACGGAACAGGGCGATCACCTCGTCCGGTCCGAGCCACGCCATCACCGACAGCCCGGCGACGAACTTCGGTTCCTCCGCGGCGAGGCCGGCGAGCAGTTCACGCAGCCAGTCGAGCAGTTCGTCACGGCCCTCGCCGGTGATCCGGTACACCGTGCGCTCGGGGCGCGCGCCGTCGCGACCGCTCTCGGCGGCCTCGATGAAGCCGTGTTTCCGCAGGTTGCCGACGACCGTGTAGAATGAGCCCCATTTGATCCCCATGTCGCGGTCCTTGCCGCGGCTCTTCAGGATCGAGGCCATTTCGTACGGATGCATCGGGCGCTCGTTCAGCGTGGACAGGATCGCCAACGCCAGCAGATTCCCGACCCTGCGCCGCTTCACCCTGCCTCCTCGTAGACGAGTACTCGTCTACGAGTATCCGCAGCCGCGCGAGGAAGCGCAAGTCTCTTGGCGACCGAGAGGTCAGAGGTCGTTCAGGTACGGCACGGACGTCTGCGCGTGGTCGGTCATCCAGTTCCGCAGCGCGTGCGTCGCCAGGACGTCGTCCTCGTTGTAGCGCAGCAGGCGTTCCCGCTGGACGTCGTCCGGGATCCCGCCGTCCATGCCGACCGCGTCGCGGTACCAGCGCATCGACGCCTCGCCGCCCGCTTCCGGGTCACGCCAGGCGAAACCGGCGACCGGGGCGATCACCTTGAGCCCCTTGCCTTGCGAGCACAGGAACTGGTCGGTGACGCTGCGGAAGAGATCCACCCATTCTTCGGAGTCCACAAAGGACGCGATCTCGGCCTTGGCGGGAATGCCGGGGTACTCGCCGAACCGGCCTGCCGAACCGAAGAGCCAGCGGTTCTCGGCGAGGGCGTTGTAGCAGTAGGCGCGGAAGGTCAGGCCCGCGGCGAGCGTGCGTTCGCGGACTTCGGAGAACCAAGCCCAGAACTCCGCGAACGACCGGGCCTCGTCGGCGGTCGGCAACGGCTCCCACGTCGCGAAGGCCCGGTAGCCCTGCTCCATCCCGATGTCGGCGCCGGTCAGCAGCGAACCCCACAGATACGCGCCGGAATCACCGAAGCTCTCCATGTCGACGTCGACCTCGACGTCGCCGCGCGAGACCTCGACGCGGTCGACCTTGCGCACCATCGTGAGATCGGCGAGCCAGGCGCGCGCGAGGATGATCGAATCGGCGAAGGTACCGCCGGTCCAGTTCATCGGCGGGGGTTCGTCGGCGGGATCGAGCGCGGCCAGCTTGTCCACTGTGGACACCCCGGCGCGGCGGAGCTCCATCGCGTCCTCGCCGCGCACGACCAGGCTGACGTCGCGGGTCTCGGTGAGCACGACCTCGCACGTCGGCCACCAGGGGCAGCGACGGCATTCGAGGACACGGGAAGGCTCGGCGAGCGCCTCTTCCCCTTCGGCGGCCGCGCTCGCGATGGCGAGCCTGTCGGCGAAGCGGCTCTGGTACTCCGTCAGCGCGCTTTTCCCGCCCGGCCAGGTGCCCGCGGACAGGTCGTGCCAGACGACGACGTCCGCGTCGAGGCCGATGACGCCGCCGATGGCGCGGTGCCCCTCGTGCTTTCCGAGCGCTTCGAGCATCCGGTAGAGGTGCGCGAGCCGCATCTGGTCCCGCGGCTGCGAACGGACCTTCCGTGCCGCGTCCGGCAGCCGGTGGGCCGGGTCGAGATCGGTCATCACCGTGGTCGGCGCGCCCGAACCGCGATCGGTGATGCGGTGCCGCACGACCAGCACCGGCACGTAGCCGGAGCCGGTGTTGACCAGGAGTTCGGAACCACCACGCCGGTGACCGGCGCGATCCACCGGCAGCAGCCCGCCCCAGATGTAGCGCGCTTCGGCGGCGAAGGCCTCTTCGGTGAGCTGCACGCGCTCGGCGGCCGGGAGGTCGCGGGAGATCTTGACCCAGCCCGCGTCGGGGCCCGTCGCGTCCATGAGCCGCCGCACGATCGCGTCGCGATGCGCTGACGCGTCGGCGATCCGCTGCTGCGCGGCGGGGTCGGGCGGGGCGAGCGGGACCTCGCGCATCGCCGGGTCGTGTTCCAGGTGCACGCGACGCCGACAGCGGCTCACCGCTCCCGCGTCCAGTAGCACCTCGTTACTCACGGACAACACTCTAGAAGGCCACCGGCAAGCCGACATGCCCGCCACTTCGGGGACCAGTAAGTTCGTCAGTGACACAGCGTGGGAGGTGCCATGGCGCGCAAGGCCAAAGCCATCGAGGGCGAAGGCAGGATCACCCCGAAGAAGGCGAAGAACGCCGTCGCGGTGGCCAAAGTACTCGGGCCGGCCGTACTGCCGGTGATCGCGCCGTACGCCGTTCGAGCGGCGGGTGCCGCGCGAGAGCTATACGACCGTTATCAGGCGAAGAAGCTCGGCGTGGCCGTCGACCAGCTCGGCGAGTTCAGCGGACGCGGTGCCGCGCTGCACGCGCGGATCGCGGGGCTGACGCAGGGGCTCGCGGAACTGAAGAGGTCCGCGAAGGCGACGGACGCCGACGCGGCCTTCGCGAAGGACACTCAGGGGACGCTGGAGCAGCTCTCGGCGACCGTCCGCGCTTCGGAGCGGATGCCCGCCGCGCGGCGGAAGGCGGCGCACCGGGCCGTGGCCGGGGAGCTGGACCAGCTGGAGGGGAAGCTGCTGCACCGGCTGGGGATCTGACTCACCTCTGCCTCGCCGGATGTCATGAGGGGTGGCCCAGGGAAGAAATTATTGTGAATGGGGGCCCACCAAGAACAACCGGGGGGGGAGGGGTTGAACACAGAGGCGGAAAGCAAAC